>CALZAJ010000012.1 GCA_945613785.1 uncultured Verrucomicrobiota bacterium
AGCACCAGCCGAGGAGATACGCGACGGCGCAATAGCCGAAGACGATGCAGTAGCCCGCGGGCTTGCCCGTGTAGCCGAGGAACTGCATGGCCGGATGGACATACGCCGCGCCCGCCGCCAGCAGGTCCTTGGTCATCTCGACCTCCTTGCCGTCCACCATCGTCGTGCCGGCCGCATAGGTGAAGAGCGCTCCAGCGCACTTGTTCACCATGAAGCTGCCGCAGCCCGCCGCGAACTGGGCGATGCCCGTCAGGGTGCCGATCGTGGACTTCGGGAACATGTCGCCGACGACGGAGTAGACGTTCGCGGACCACGCCTGGTGTCCCGCACAGGCGAGACCGATCAAGATCGCCGGGAACCACGCCGAGACGGAGCCCAGCGGCTGCGCGCCGAGCGCGAGGAGCGGGAAGCACGCGAAGATGAACATCGCGACCATGCGTCCCTCGTAGGCGTTCATGCCGCGCTTGTCGACCATGTACGTCGGGATCTTGCAGAGATAGATGGAGACGACGGTCACGATCGCATAGAGCGTGAAGATGAGCGCCATGCCCATGCCGTCCGAGCTCTTGTAGCCGAACTGGTCAGAGAGGTAACCCGGCGTCCAGAAGAGGAAGAACCACCAGACGCCATCGGTCAGGAAGCGTCCGAGCACGAGCGCCCAGGTCTGCTTGAGCGAGAACGCCTTGCGGAACGAGATGCGCGGCTGGAACGTCTCGACCTCCTCGTCGGTCTTCAACGGCTGCACGTCATCCTGATTGATGTAGGCGAGCTCCTCGGCGTTCACGTTCGGATTCTCCGCCGGCTTCTTGTAGAGCCAGAGCCAGAAGCCCATCCAGACGAAGCCCAGCGCGCCGATGATGATGAAAGCCATCTCCCAGCCACAGTACTTCGCGATCAAGGGAATCGTGAGCGGCGCGGCAAGCGCGCCGACAGACGAGCCCGAATTGAAGATCGACGTCGCGAACGCACGGTCCTTCTTCGGGAAGTATTCGGCCGTCACCTTGATCGCCGCGGGAAAGTTGCCCGCCTCGCCAAGCGCCAACACCGCGCGGCACGCGAGGAAGAGCCAGACCGAGACGGTGATGCCCATCATCGAGACGAAGCCCGCAGCCTTCAGCCAACCCGTTCCGACGCCGCAGGCGGCGTGCAGGCACGCGCCCAAGGACCAGATGAAGATCGCCCAGAGGTAGCCCTTCTTCGTGCCCATCTTGTCGATGAACTTGCCGGCGAAGAGATTGCAGAGCGCGTAGACGATCGAAAAGACGGCGGTGATCGTGCCGTAGTCGTTGTCCGACCACCCGAACACCGGCGCAATGAAGTCCTTGTAGGTCAGCGACAGCACCTGCCGATCAAGATAGTTGACCGTCGTCGCAAAGAACAGCAACGCACAGATCACCCAGCGAAAGTTGGTCTTCTTCATTTCATCCCTCCTTGCTTCTACCAGTCCTCAACCCTTAATCTGCTTGGCGAGTGCCGAGGCCTCGGAGGCGAGCTTCTCGATCGTCGCCCAGTCGTCGTTCTTGATCGCATCCTTCGGTGCGATCCAGGTGCCGCCGCAGCAGATGATCTCCGGAACGGAGAGGTAGTCCGCGACGTTCGAGAGCTTCACGCCGCCCGTGGGCATGAACGTGACGCCCGTCCAACGGAACGCGCCGAGGAGATCCTTGATGTACTTCACACCGCCCGCCGATTCCGCCGGGAAGAACTTCACGAAGGAGCAGCCGAGCGCGAGCGCCTGGCTGAGCTCGGACGCTGTCGCGATGCCCGGGCAGAACGGCATGCCCATTTCATTCGCCGCCGAGACGATGGCGGGATCGAAACCCGGCGCGACGCACGCTTCCGCTCCGGCGGCCTTCGCGGCCTTGAGCTGCTCAAGCTTGAGGACGGTGCCGGCAATCAGCACGGCACCCGGGACCTCAGCCTTGATCTTCGCGATCGCCTCCGCCGCGCACGCCGTGCGGAAAGTGACCTCCAGCACCGGCAAGCCGCCCTTCACCAGCGCCTTCGCCAGCGGCACGGCCTTGGTGATGTCCTCGATGACAATGACCGGAATAATCCGAGCCGCCGCCATGGATTCAACGATGTTCATAGTCAGGAATCCTCCTTAAAAACCTCTTCACTATTCACACTAAACTATTCACTCGCACGAGTTGACCGCCTCAGCGGTCGACTCGTGCGCTCCCGCCCCCGACCATCTTCTCGACGTCGGCCTTGGTCGCCATCGAGGTGTCGCCGGGCGTCGTCATCGCGAGCGCACCATGGGCCGCGCCGTAATTGACCGCCTTCTCGGCGTCGTCAAAAGTCATGAAACCATAGACGAGGCCGGACGCAAAGGAATCGCCGCCGCCGACGCGGTCGTAGATCTCGAGGCCGGGACGCTTGATGGACTCGTGAAGCTCGCCCTTGTACCAGCAGATCGCGGACCAGTCGTTGATCGTCGCGGACTTGACGCTGCGGAGCGTCGTCGCGACCGCCTTGAAGTTCGGATAGATGGAGACGGCCTTGTCGATCATCTTGCGGAAGCCCTCGATCGGCAGCGTCGTCATGTTCTTGTCCACACCCTCGACCTCGATGCCCAGGGCCGCAGTGAAGTCCTCTTCGTTGCCGATCATCACGTCAACGTACTTCGCAATCTCCTTGTTGACCGCCTGGGCCTTCTGCTGTCCGCCGATCGACTTCCAAAGCGACGCGCGGTAGTTGAGGTCGTACGACGTCACCGTGCCGTGCGTCTTCGCCGCCTTGAGGGCCTCGATCACGACTTCGGCCGTCGTCTCGGAGAGCGCCGCGAAGATGCCGCCCGTATGGAACCAACGGACGCCTTCCTTGCCGAAGAGCTGATCCCAGTCGATGTCGCCGGGCTTGAGCTGCGAGACGGCGGTGAGACCACGGTCGGCGCAGGAGCGGGCGCCGCGGCAGCCGTAGCCGCGCTCGACGAAGTTGAGTCCGTTGCGGACCGTGCGGCCGATGCCATCATAGGGCACCCACTTCACATGCGAGACGTCAACGCCACCCTGCAGCATGAAGTCCTCAACGAGACGGCCGACCGGATTGTCCGCGAACGCCGTGACCGCCGTCGTCTTGAGACCAAAGCAACGACGGAGACCGCGCACGACGTTGTACTCGCCGCCGCCTTCCCACACCTTGAAGTCACGCGTCGTATGGATGCGTCCGTCGCCCGGATCGAGACGAAGCATGATTTCACCGAGGGAAGCGGCATCCCACGTGCAGGAGCCGGCGGCTTTGACGTTGAGAGATTCGTAGTTCATGATGCGAATATTCTAGCACTCCCGCTGTATGAAAGGATATAGCAAACCTTACTCGTATATATAGCACTATCCAATCAGACGCGTTTTTGCTATAATCGCGCCATGGCCAACCATGAAGTCCTCCTCCTGATCAGCTCCGACCCGCCTCACAGGTTCCAGGGCATCGCCCGCCTTGCTGGCGAACAGGGCTGGCATATCCGCGCGGAACGACGGCGCGAACCGCCCAAGGACTGGACCGGAGACGGCGTGCTGGTCATGTTAGAGGACATCCCCCAGCTGGCGGACTTCGTCAAGAGAATCCGGAACCTCCACATCCCCATTGTCGACTTGCTGGAAGCCCGTCCGGAAGTCCCTCTCGTGCGCGTCGCCGGCGACAATCCTGAAATCGGCCGCTTTGCGGCCGAACATTTCAACAGTCGCGACTTCCGACACGCCGCCTTCTTTTCAGTCCGCCACAACCACACGCATGATCTGCGATTAGAAGGATTCCGACAGGTCTGGCGCGGGGAATCACCCGAAGTCTGGCTATGGCCCGACTTCGCCGGCGACAAGGCCAGCGACTGGAGCCGAATGGGAACGTGGCTCCGGAACCTCCTGCGGACTGCACCCAAGCCGCTTGCTGTCTTCGCCTGGAACGATTACGACGCCACGCACGTCCTGAACGCGTGCCGTACGGAAGGACTCAAGGTCCCGGAAGAAGTGGCGATCCTCGGCGTCGACGACAATCGCGTCATTTGCGAACATCAAAGCGTCACCCTCTCCTCCATCGCCCACGACCACGAACGCGTCGGCTACATGGCGGCCGCAACCCTTGAGCGACTGATGTCGGGCGGCGCAGCGCCACGAGATCTCGTCCGTGTCAAGCCCCGCGGCATCGTCACGCGCGCGTCAACAGACACCTTCGCCGTCAACGACCCTGAACTGAAGCCGGCGATCGACTTCATCACCCACAACCTCGGACGTCCGTTCGGCGCCGCCCAGATCGCCGCGGCCCTCGGCATCCCGCGCATCCGACTCGACCGACTCTTCGCCGCCAAGCTCGGACACAGCGCAGGGGCCGAAATCAACCGCCGTCGCATCGCCGAAGCGAAGAAGCTTCTCTCCACCACCGAACTCGGACTCTCCGAAGTCGCCAGCTACTGTGGCTATTGCCACGCGTCCTTCCTCATCCGCTCCTTCAAGAAGGCAACCGGCGCCACTCCTACGGAATGGCGCCGGCAGCAGTCCAGGACCAGTCGCGACTGATCAGTCGCGACAATGCGGGCACTCGCTGCAGACATGCGCGCAGTCGCCCGTGATGGCGTGATCCTTGCCCGTCCAGCAATAGGTGCAGAGCATGTCCTCGGGCAGACCGATCGCCTGCACGAGATCGTCAATGCGCTGGAACGCAAGCGACGTGAGGTTGAGCTTCTCGCGGATGTACTCGACCATCGCGGCGTACTCAGGCGTATCGGGATTCGAATACTTCTCAAGGTTCTCCGTCGACTCGCCCTCGTGGCCGCGAATGTAACGGCGGGTGATGAGGTCGTAGACGGACTTTGAACGCGAGAAGTTGATGAACTGACACGGATAGACAAGCGGCGGACACGCAATGCGCATGTGCGTCTCCTGGCATCCAAGCGCATAGAGCTTCGCGGCCTGCTTGCCGAGCTGCGTGCCACGGACGATCGAATCGTCGCAGAACGCCAGCTTCTTGTCCTTGATGAGGCCCGGGATCGGAATGAGCTTCATCGACGCGACATGCTCGCGCTGCTTCTGCTCCTGCGGCATGAAGGAACGCGCCCAGGTCGGCGTGTACTTGACGAAAGGACGCGAATACTTGACGCCCGCCTCAAGCGCATAACCGAGGGCGTGGGACGTGCCAGAGTCGGGGATGCCACACGCGGCATCAATCTCCGCCGGGTTGCGCCGCGCCAGCGCGCTGCCGCAACGGTAGCGCACCATCTCGACGTTGCGTCCCTCGTAATAGGAGGCCGGGAAGCCGTAGTAGACCCAAAGGAACGAGCAGATTGCCATCTTCTTCTGCGGCTCGACGAGCGTCTTGACTTCGCCTTCGGCGGTGATCTCGACCATTTCGCCCGGACCGATGTCACGCACGTGCTCGTAGCCGAGATTGGGAAGCGCGCAGGATTCCTGAACAGCGATCATCGAGCCTTGCTTGCGACCGAGAATAATCGGCGTGCGCCCCCAACGGTCGCGCATGCAGAAGAGCTGCCCCTTGTCCGTCGCGATCATCAACGTCATGCTGCCCTGGACCGTCTTCTGGACGAGCTTGACGCCCTCTTCGAAAGTCGGCTGCGAAGCGATGAGCGCGGAGACGATCTCCGTCGGACCCACCATGCCCGAATTGGTCGAATATTGGAGCTGACCGGCCTGATGCTTGAGTAGCTCGTCCATCACCTCGGTCACGTTACGGATCAAGCCGACGGTCGTGATGGCGTAGGTGCCGAGACGCGAGCACATCACCAACGGCTGGGGGTCGGTGTCGGAAATGCAACCGATGCCGACCTTGCCGGAGAATACGGCGACATCGCGCTCGAACTTTGAGCGGAACTGTGCATTCTGAATGTTGTGGATCGAGCGCCTGAAACCACCTTCACCCAACACGGCCATGCCGCCACGATGCGTTCCGAGGTGAGAATGATAGTCCGTACCGAAGAAAAGGTCCGTTACACAATCATCCTTGGCAATTACGCCGCAAAGTCCGCCCATAAATCCTCCAGTTGTTGTTGAAGGATATTATATCAAAAAGGATTAGAGCCCGTCTTGTTTTCTTGGAATCACCAGGGCCGACAGCATCAGGAGGAGAAGCGGGTACACGCCCAGGTTCAAGGTCATGACACGGACAACCTCCGCGCGCTCCACGCACACGTCGTTCGCCAGTTTCTCCAGGGGCACAAGCGCACCGAGGGGACGGGTGAATTTCTCCGTGAATTTGGCGATTCTATATCCAATCCGATCCATCTTCTCCGACGCGAACTCGTCCGCATCCGCAACAACACTCGGAGTGAGCGCCGTGAGCACGAGCATGGTAATGACCGCAAACACAGCCACGCTACGTCCGAGACTCGCGCCCAGGAACATGGCAAAGGCAAGGGCCACGGACAACATGGCGACCAGCTCCAGGGTCGCCCGCGTCAGATTGCAGGCCAGGGAATCCGCCTCGACGAGGAGCTGAATGTCGCGGCGGGGACGCAACATGACGCTGCTACCACCATGGTTCTCGAACGTCAGAACGCGGGCCAAGCCGTCCGACGGACCCGCCACGCCGGACAACGGAACTTTCGCGACCGCCTGCGTGATGTTGCTCACCGCGCCAGTCGCCTGGCCGAGAGAAAAGCGTCCGTTGACGTCCTCGCGCGTATCGTACATGTTGGTGAATCGCAGCTGGACTCTGAGCTTGTCGGTCGTCCCGAGATAGGCAAATTCCCAACTGGCCGTCTCATTGGTGCCGACCGTCTGATAGTGGTCGGGGGCCTTCGCCGCCAGCAAGGCGACGACATCCTCCTTGGACATCGCTCGGACCTCCTTGGGCGTCTCCACATCGTTCATGTACACTTCGTACATGTCCTCCGCCTCTTCCCAGACACTCGGCAGAATCGGACTCAACACGTGGTCGCAAGGACGCGACGCATCCGTCTTGCAGGCCAGGATCCCCGCCGCCAGGACCAGCTCGGCGGCACCGATCGTCAGCAAGGCCAGATAGCGTCCCGCGGCAATGAGGAAATAACGGACCGGCCGGACCATCGTCAGCTGCAGACGCTTGGCCGCTCGGTCACGGGACAGCGAACCCGCAGCGGCGGCGGCCAATGAGACCAGCACCAACGCAAAGACACCGCCAAGGGAGTAGTGAACATAGAGCTGACGCGCCCCCTCGTCCGTACCATCGCTCTTGACGACGGACGGCATGACGAGCATCCAGAGAACCGAGGCGGACGTCAGCAGAAAGAACGCCCGCGAACGGAGGTTCGCCAGCAGCTCAAGCTTGATGATGTTCCAGAGCGCCTTCATTTGAGAAACGGCGCCACCTCAAAGTCACGCCCCTCGCCGACCTTGGCGAGGAAGAAGTCGTTGAGCGAGGAACCGATCTCGCCGATCTTTCCCTCGGCAACCGATTTCCCGTGATTGACAATCATGATGCGACTGCAGACGTCCTCGGCGTCCCCCAACAGGTGCGAGGTCATGAGAATCGTCATGCCACCCGCGGCCAATGTCTTCACGAGCGTCTTCACTTCGTTCGTCGAAACAGGATCAAGGCCGCTAGTCGGCTCGTCGAGTACCAACAGTTCGGGCTTGCCGATGAGCGACGCCGCCAAGGCAACGCGCCGGGCCATACCCTTCGAGAACCCACCGACCGCGCGATTGGCGACATCCTCAAGTCCCACCATCGCAAGCAGCTGAGACGTCCGCTCCTTCGCGGTCCTGCGATCGAGATTGCAGAGACCCGCATAGTACTTCAGTGTCTCCTTCGCCGTCAGGAACGGATGGAGGTAACTGAGCTCCGGCAAGTAACCGAGTCGCTGACGTGCAGCCACCGACCGCGGCGAAAGGCCAAAGAGACGCACGCTGCCCGCGCTCGGACTCAGCAGGCCGAGAATCATCTTAATGGTCGTGGACTTGCCGCTTCCATTGGGACCGAGCAGACCAAACACCTCCCCGCGCGCAACCGTTAGGTCGAGTCCGGCGACCGCCTTCACCGTCGGACGCAGCCAGAAATCGCGGAAGGTCTTCTCAACCCCTTGGAGCTCTATGACGTTTTCAACCATTCAAACACCTCACCTCAAGTCCTGTCCACATCGCGTCCCTCGAAGAGATGCACACCGAGCATCACGAACGCAGCCACCATCGGGATCGTCGCCGCAAAAGAAATTCCAAGATGATGGAGCGGCAAGGATCCGCCCTTCGACAAGATGTCGGACAGATAATAGTTGCCCAGCAACGGCACGGAAACCAGGAAGAGCACGCCCGCCGCGGAAGTCGCCGCATTCTCGCGCCACTTGACCGCAAAGGCCGCAGATGCCGAGATGAAGACGAACGCCGGCAAGGTCAGAACCGCAGCAACCGGCAGGAACCGCCACACGAGGGATCCGTCAATATACGGAATCATGCCCACCAGGGAAATCGCCAACGCCAGCACGGTCGCCGTCAGCGTGAAACGGAATCGCGCGAAACGGTTCAACACCGCTCCCAGGACAGTCGGCACCACAATCGCCGAAATCGCACAAACCCGAGACGGACCAAACACCGTCGCCACGTCGCCGACCTTCGCCGCGATACGCCCGCCGATTTCCGCGCCATTCACCGTTGTCACAGACACTGCCGTCACCGTCACGGCAAAAACCAAATAGGCAAGAGCCGCGCCCGTCAGCTTCGCCAGAAAGAAACCGGCCCGAGAAACAGGATGGGCCAACGCCATCTCCAATGTCCCGCTGTCAATCTCACGACGCACCGACTTGACCGTGCAGAAGACGGCATAGGCAATGCCAAAGACCAGCAATGCGGAAAGTCCGGCGTCCCGCGCCATGCGCGAGGCCTCGCCGAACTGATGGTAATGCATGATGGGCGCAAGGACCGCAAGCGCCATTGCACTCAAGGTCAACAACAGCGCCAACGGCTCGGAAGCCATCTCCAGCGCCGTCGCCCTGGCGATGGAAAAGAACTGCCTCACTCCACCTCGAACTCAGGCTCGACGGCCTCCTGCGGCATGCGATCGGCACGAATCTGCGAGAACATCTGCGTGCTCAACTGCGCACCGTCAGGACGCGTACCGCCACAACGCAGCGGACGCTGCGAGAACATGATCAGGCTGTAGCCAAGGAACGCAATCACACCACACGCGGCAATCTGGAAAAGCAGGCTGAAGACATTGCAGACCGTGCCCACGTCGCGAATGCGATCCGGCGGAATGGACGAAGCCGGCGCGTTCGTGTACATGGCGACCGCGTTGGCGGGCGGCATGTCCGGAATGTCTCCGACCGGAGGAAGATCAGAAACCTCACCCTCCGCACCAGCCTCAGCAGCCGGAGCCGCAGCCGCCGTGGCGGCGCCAGGCTTCTTGATGCCGAACTTGCCAGTCGGACGCGCACCCGCGGCACCAGGACGCGCAATCTTGAGCGTCTTGCGCTGGGTAATGGTCACGGCCTCAGGCGTCGTCTTCTCTTCCTCCGCAGGCGCCGCAATCGGCGCGACTTCAGCGGCAGGCGCTTCCGCCGCAGGCTTCGCCGCCTGGTTCTGGAGATCGACCGGACGCTTGATGCGAATCGTCTTCATCGGCGCGACCTCGCTCTTCACGGGCGCAACACCAATCGCATCAGAGAGGGAAATACGTGCCGTACGGGACTTGGAAGCCTGCTTCTGCGCCTCCGTCAGCTCCTGGTCAGCAATGATGCCAGTCTTGCGGAGAATCGCCTGGGCAGGAATCTGCTGGGTGATGCCCTTGAGCTTCTGGGTCGCGCCCTTGAGCGCCTCAACCGCGCTCGGAGCAACCGGCTGGGGCTCGGCCGGAGCGGCCGGGACCGCCGCGGCAGGCGCCGCAGGAGCGACGGGAGCAGCGGCCGCTTCACCGGGCTTGCGAATCGCCGGCTTGGTCGGCAGCCGAACGCCCGGCTTGGTCGGCAGCCGAACGCCCGGCTTGAGCGCCGTCTGAGTCGGGAGCTTGATACCAGGCTTAAGGGCCGTCGCCGTTGCCGTCCCGGGCTTGCGGATCACAGGCTTCAGCTTCAGCGTGGACGCATGAACGGATGTGGCCGAGGCCATCGGATTGGCCACCGGCGGCTTCGCCGCACTGATCGGGCTTGCATTCTCATCTGCCATATCAAACCTCCCTCGCTCTACCTAAAAAAGTTTTAAAGTCCTAAAGTCTTCAGACTCAAATTAGACAGCCATCACTTCGGCTTCCTTGGCCTTAAGCTCGGCGTCGATCTTGGCAATGCCGTCGTCCGTCGCCTTCTGAATCTTGTCCAGGCCCTGCTTCATCTCGTCCTCGGAGATCTTCTTGTCCTTCTCGAGCTTCTTGACCGCATCATTCGCGTCACGACGAACATTGCGCATCGCAACCTTCTGGGCCTCTGCCTGGGTCTTCGCCTGCTTGACGATTTCCTTACGACGCTCTTCGTTGAGCTCCGGAACCGTGATGCGAACGACCTTGCCGTCGCTCTGCGGCGTCACGCCGAGATTCGCCGCGAGAATCGCCTTCATGATGCCGTCGATCGTGGTCGGATCGAACGGCGTAATCTTGATCTGACGCGGTTCAGGCGTCGAAATCGTCGCGATGTTCTTGAGAGGTTGCTTCGAACCCCAGGCCTCAGCCTGAACACCATCGACCATCGCCGGGTTCGCCTTGCCCGTGCGCAGACCCGCGAACTGGTTCTTCAACGCCTCAAAGCTCTTCTGAATCTTCGAGTTAGCGTCATTCAAAACTTCAGCAACCGTTTCCATCTTTATTCTCCTCGTCCTAAAATTCCTGATTACTTGTCACTCACGATCGTGCCCACCGCTTCGCCCTTCACGACGCGCTCCAGCGCATCGCCGTCAAAGAAGTCAAACACCACAATCGGAATGCCATTGTCCATACACAACGCAAATGCCGCGGAATCCATGACCTTCAGGCGCTTCTCCAACGCGGTCTCGTACTTGAGCGAACCGTACTTCTTCGCCTTCGGATCCTTCTTCGGATCAGCCGTGTAAATGCCGTCGACCTTGGTCGCCTTCAGCAACGCGTCGGCGCCGATTTCGCTCGCGCGAAGCGCCGCGGCGGAGTCGGTCGAGAAATACGGATTGCCCGTGCCGCCCGCAAAGATGCACACACGGCCCTTCTCGAAATGGCGAAGCGCCTTGCGCTGAATGAACGGTTCCGCGAGCTTCGGCATCTCAATCGACGTCATCACACGCGTCGGCACGCCAATCGACTCCAACGCGTTCATCATCGCCAAACCGTTGATGATCGTCGCCAGCATGCCCATCGAATCGCCCGTCACGCGGTTGACGCCCTTGCCCGCACCCGTCAGGCCGCGGAAGATGTTGCCGCCGCCCAGCACAATACCGACCTCGACGCCCATCTTGTGAATCTTCTTCACGCGCTCGGCCATGAATGCGAGATTCTTCGGGTCAATGCACTCGCCCGTTTCGCGGTTGCCGAGAACTTCGCCGGACAACTTGAGCAGAATCCGACGATACTTAATCTTTGAAGAGGATTTTTTCACGATTGAAATTATATCAATTACACATTCAAAAGGCAACTGCGGAAAATTATCGCACAATTGCCTGACGCGCCGCAGACAAATCGACGAATTCGCCGCCGACAATCATCTGCACGATGAGGTTGCCGATCGCCGTGCCCTCCGTCGGACCCGCAAAGACTTCCAGACCCGTCGCATCCGCCGTCAGCGAATTCAGGTACTTGTCCTGACTGCCGCCGCCAACGATGTTGACCGACGTGTAGGTCTTGCCCGTGATCTCGGAAAGACTGCGAATGGCGTCCGCATAGCACTTCGCAAGCGAATTGTAGACGCACTGCATGAGCTCGCCGACCGTCGAAGGCGCCGCACCCGTTTCCGCTGCGGCCTTCATGACCTCGCCGATCATCGAATCAGGATTCATGAAGCGCTGCTCGTTGACATCAACCGTCACCTGGTAGGCCGTCGCACCACGCGCAGCCATTTCAAGCTCGTTGAAGGAGTATTTCTTGCCCTTCTCGTAGTCCTTCAGCGAAGCCAACGCCTCTTCCGTCGCATCGCCACCCTTGCCCTCGACATACTTGACGCCGTTGAGCTCACGCCGAATGGACTGGATCATCCACAGACCCATGATGTTCTTGAGGTAACGGTAACGTCCCCAGGCACCACCTTCATTGGTGAAATTCGCCGCACAGCTCTCAGCCGACGTCAGCGCCGTCTCGTTCTCAACCCCCAGCAACGACCACGTGCCGCTCGAAATGTAGACCGCCTTGTCATCACGCGCCGGAACAGCCAGGAACGCGGAACCCGTGTCATGCATCGCCGGCAGGACAACCTTCATGCCCTTGTACTCGCCGACCGTGGCGCCCGGCATTTCCAGCTTGCCGAAAATCCGCTGGGGCAGACCCAGCTTGGCAATCAAATCGTAGTCCCAGTCCTTCTTCGCAGCATCAAGCAACGATGTCGTGGAAGAATCCGTGTATTCATGGACAATATTGCCGGTCAGGCGGTAGTTCAGATACTCCGGCACCATCAGGAAGTGCGCCGCCTTCTCCAACTGTTCGGGATGCTCCTTCTTGAGCGCCCAAAGCTGGTAAATCGTGTTGAAGCTCGTCTTCTGAATGCCCGCAATCGCGTAAAGCTTCTTGAAAGAGAGGACCTCACGCTCGATTTCCGCATCCGCACCTGCCGTACGCGTATCGCGATAGGCGACGGCATCGGAAACCATCTCGCCCTTCTCGTCGAGCAACACGAAATCCACGCCCCACGTATCAATGCCGATTGAATCAATGGTCGCCTTCTCGGCCGCCGCATCAATGCCGGCCTTCACCGACTCAACCAGCTTCTCGATATCCCAACAGTCATGGCCATCCTTGCGGACCTGACCGTTATCAAAGCGATATACCTCTTCCAGGGTAATCTTTCCATCCCGAACCGTTCCGAGAATGTGACGACCAGAACTGGCCCCGATGTCAATCGCAAGATAATGTTTCATGTCCCCGATTATATCATAATGTGGATATGTTTGGGACTATTCAATACGCGATTACGGCAACGAGACGACAACCTTGAAGAATCGGTGATTATCGGACTTAGCTTCCCATTTAGCATCAGAAAGTGACTGTTTACCCAATATTCTGTAACTGCGAACCACGCTGTTCGGCGTCCAGGTCACAGACGCCACACCGTCCGCACCGACCGAGATAGTGGCCACGAACTTCGAGTTCGGGTCCGTCGGGTTCAAATCAGCGACATACGACGCCCAGACAGCATAACCATTCGCACCCGTCGCCAGTGCCGCGGCCTTCGCCTTCTCGGGCGTTGAGCAATCACAGCCCATCTCGATCAGCCAGGCATAGGGTACGGTCACAGCGCCCGAGGCCGTCTCGTCTTCGGTGAGCGTCACAGAATCGGCCGCCGGTTCCGACGCACCCGGCTTCTCATAGCAGCCGATGTCGACCGCAAGACCATAGACGCGCACCCCACCCGCCAGATCCGTCGGCGGAATCCCCTCGACGGACGCGCCGGCATCCACCGCGACACCCGCAGGCGTGAAGTCCCCGCTCTCGTATCCAACGAACAAGGTCTCCGTCGTACCGACCACGCACGTTGCATTCACGGGATCGGAAGAATCGGTCGCGCAATTGACGAAATTGGCCACCGTTCCGGACCAGGCCGCCGACGCTTCGTTCGCATCGAAGACCCCCGCCACAAGGCAGTTCGTCGCCTTGCCGTTCTTGCCCAATGTAAGCCCTGCCCTGCCCGACGGGACAGACCCCTTCGCAATCGTGCAGTTGTCGATCGATCCTCCGCTGACATAACAGACCGATCCGTTGCTGACGTTTCCGTTGTCGACCAGCAGGCAGTTCGACATCCGCCCGCCGCCGACCTCGACGGCCGACCCCTTCAGGATCTGGTTGTTGGCGATCGTGCAGCCCGTGACCGTGCTGTGCGTCAGCAGTCCGCCCATCACATACGCACCGCCGCCCGTTCCCCAGTAGTTGCGCGCATAACCCGCCCGAAGGACGCAGTTGGACACCTCACCCGCCCACAGCATTAGACAGCCGCCGCCCATCTGCTCGCACTGTCCGCCGGCCATCGTCAGACCCGACACCCGCGCCAGCTCATTGCTCACGATGAAGTTGCGTCGGTCCTTGTAGCTGTTGCTGGCACCAACCGTGTTGGTGACGACGACGTCCGCAGGGTCCCGGGTCGAACCAACGACCTCAACGGGCGTCTCAATGACAACAGGCGTCTTGATGACGTATTCGCCCGGCAGCACAATCACCCTTCCGCCCGTCTCGCCGAGACGCGCAATGGCATTCGTGATCGTCAGCAGCGGCGAGTCATGCGTTCCCTCCGCGGAATCAACGCCCGACGGAGAAACGTAAAGCGCCGTCTCATCAACCGGATCCGGGTCCGGATCAGGGTCAGGGTCCGGGTCGGGATCGGGCTGATCGCCCGAGGAGCTGCGGTTGCCGATGTCATAGAGCTCGATTTCACTCACCTTGCCCCAGTAGGTCGCGCTGGCGATCGAGATCTTGTAATAGGTGTAGGCCGTCTCGTTGGTGACGACATACCGACGGATCTCGTCATAGGCCCAATCGCCGTCCGTCGTATTGAGGATCACGTTCGCAGGGGCCTTGTTCGTGATGTCGTCGTAATCGTCGGAGGCGTAGACGGTGAAGGACTTCGCCATCTGGTCGGTGTCGCCGCTCTTGACCGCGCGGAAGCCGATGCCGTTGACGACGCGAGGCTCCTTGAACTGGTAGATCAGCCAGCTCGGACGGCTGTATCCGCCGAACTCCTTGCCGGGCTCCGCCAGGCTTCCGTCGTAGGCGCCCTGACCTTCCGCACCGCCCGTATTCGCATTCGACCACGTCTGAACGCGGTTGTCCGCATCATCCATCAGATCGACCAGTTCCGCCTCCGCGGCGATCGGCGAACGGTAGCTCTCTCGTGAGACGCGAACGACGCCAGGCGCCGATTCGATCGTCGCCTCCGCCCAGTAGCGGACGCCGCGGTCGAGTCCCGTCACGACAAAGGCCCTCTCGACCCCGGTCTGCGTCAGCTCGCCCGACGTCTCGCCCGCGAGGACCGTCCTGTCCGCATCGAGGTAGACGCGGAGGGACACCGTCGCACGCCCGATCATCTGCCCCCCGACCGCGCCCAGGGACGACGCCTTCACCGCATAGACGAGTTCGTTCGTCGTCGCCTCAAACGATTCCGAAACCACCTCGGCCGGCACGTCGTTGTCGATCGGACGGATGACCGTCAGAGCCGACGTCACCTCGGGACTCGCGAATTCGCCCCGCTCGAGATCGTCCGCCTCCGCACCGCAGATCAGAAGGATGTCCGATTCGTCGCTCGTCGCATCGTCCGCCAGGGTCGCCGTGACGTTCTGGACGACGGACCAGTTCTCGGGCGTGAAGACGAGAGACGTCCGGTCGAGCGTCACCTGTTGCGACGCACGCACGCCGACCTTGAGCGTGAGATTCGTTGCCGGCGCGGCAGAGAGGCTGAACCCGAAGGATCTGGAGGAATCCTCCGCCAGCATGTCGGACTCGACGGACGCCACGACGCTGACGGGTTCCTGCGGACAGCGGATGCGATAGATCGCGCCCGCCTCGTCCGCCTGCTTGTCGTAGACGTAGCCCTTCGTCGCCTCCTTTACGCCTGCACCGAAGTAGAACCAGCCGTCGCGGTATTCGAGCGAGATCATGTTCTGGTGGAAGTCGAAGGACAGCACCTCCGAAAACGCCACGCCGTCCGTCGACTTCCACACGACATGGCGGTTGAGCTTCGTCGTCGCGTCATACTTCGAGGTGAGGGCATAGACCGCATCGCCGCAGACCGCGAAGTCCCAGGGATAGTTCTCCGCATCGCCGCCGAAGGAAAGGCGCGTTGCGGCGATCCTGCCGTACGCCACCGTCGCCGAACAGCCCATGAGCGGCAGCGGATAGGACGTGAGGGCGATCGAGTCCTCGAACGGCGCGACCTTCGACGCATACGGCGGCGTATCGTAGCAGGCGACGTAGAGGACACGTCCCTTGAAGGACGTCGGATGCCAGGTGCGCATCCAGATGTAGGCGCAGTCGTTGGTCGAGAGGTAGTCGAAGTTGCGTCCCACCAGCCTGTAGTCGGACGGCGTGAGCGAAGGATAAATGGTGCTCAGGTGCTGACTCGTCTCGACGAACCGCTTCGTCGTCGCATCATACCGGTAGAGCTCCTGGTTGTTGACGTTCGTATCGGACCAGAGGGACGGATTCACGATCGTGTTGCCCAGTGCGAAGAGCTCGTCCTCGAATCGGAGGAAGTGGATCTGACGGCGCAGCGTCGAGGTCGTGCCGTAGTTGTATTTCCGCCACTTGCCCGTTCCGGAAGCGGAGGAGGCCCGACAGATGCTATGGTAGGCGTTCGTGATCGGCGAGCAGACCTGGAACGTCTTGCACCGGTCGGTCGAGCTCAGGAGGTTGTAGCTTGCCATGAAGACGCGCCCGTCGAACTCCGCCATGTGCCAGCAGTGGGTCTTGTTGGCGACCGTGCTCGATCCGGCCGGAAGAGAGCCACCGATCGGCTTGAGGACGGACCATGCGCCCTCCGCCGTGCGCTGATAAATGTGTCCCTCCGTCGCGTCCCCTTCGTGCGGGTCCTGCGACGGTGAGAGCAAATCGCCCCAAGAGGACACGAGATAATTGGCGATTGCCTCGGTCCCTGCCGAGTACTCGAAGCGCGTTTCGTTCGTGTAAGGATCGATTGAATGGATCCACGTCGGACCCGGATTTGACTCCACCTCGCCACCGCCGTTGAAGAGACGTCCGCGGTAAAATTGCAGATCGAGGACACCGCGGGCGTAGGAATTGGCGGGCCAGCGATTGGTCGCCGGATTGTCGATGAACTCAAGGGAGGATGTCAGGTCCGGCACGGCGGAAAAGATGCTCCCAGAAACGCGCGAAACCAAGGCAACGATGACAGGGCGAAGATGTTTCATGCCGCGGAGTATAGCAAAGCCCACACCCGAACCCATTACCCAAAAGTGTCAGACATACACGAAAGTGTAGTAATCGGAAATTTACCAAACCATGATGTCGCAAGCATCCCCGGCACATCAATCATTCGCTCACCACTCATCCTCAAGCTCCTTTTGCGTATACACGGTCAGATGCGTCGCCCGATAAGGCAACTCCAGCCAGGCCACCAGCGCCTTCTCCACCATCCCGCCAAACCCCCTCTGTCGCCGTCTCCGACTCTCCACAATCTCCCGCAAGACACCCGTCCCAACCCCCACAGACCGCCCCGCGACCTTCCTCGTCGGCGCCCGGCTCGGTATCGCGCCAAGCCCGCGCACATAATTCTCAATGGCACACTTTCCCGTGCCATTGAGAATTATGTGCGAAGCCCTCTCGCGAGCCTTGGAGAGGTGCCCTGCGGCGGCAACGACGCAACCTGCCGTGTGGCTAATCAGCCAATAGTTCTCGTTTTCGCGGAATTCCCGCCCGT
>CALZAJ010000013.1 GCA_945613785.1 uncultured Verrucomicrobiota bacterium
CACGCGGGCTTGGACGGAAACGCGATTTTGAGATTTTCAAGTGGCAAACTCGGGAGTTCCCGCTTGTGCTATAATCTTGGGAAAAGGAAACCAACAGGGAATTCACATGAAGAGCGCCTACTGGCAGAAGTGGAACAAGACCTATCGCGATGAACTGCTGACGAACGTGATGCCGTTCTGGATCAAGAACGGCTGGGATCGCAAGAATGGCGGTGTGTACACCTGCCTCGATCGTGACGGGTCGCTCATGGACTCCACCAAGTCCGTCTGGTTCCAGGGCCGTTTCGGCTGGATGACGGCCTATGCCTACAATCACGTCAGGAAGGATGCCAAATGGCTCGCCGCGTCGAAGAGCTGCTGTGAGTTCCTCGAGCGGCACTGCTTCGACAAGGACGGTCGCGCCTTCTTCGAGGTGACGGCCGAGGGCGTCGGTCTGCGTAAGCGTCGTTACGTCTTCTCCGAATGCTTCGCCGCGATCGCCTATGCCGAATATTCGCTGGCTTCCGCTGACGGGGTCTGGGCGAAGAAGGCGGTCGAGCTCTTCAAGCGCATCCGCAAGTTCGTCGCCAATCCGAAGAAGTGGATGCCGTCGAAGTACGAGCCGACGGTGGAGGCGCAGGGCCATTCGCTGACGATGATCCTCATCAATGTCGCGAACGTGCTCAAGCAGGTCTCGGATGATCCCGTCCTGGACCGCCAGATCACTGAATCGGTTGAGATGCTGGTGAAGTACTTCATCCATCCCGAGTTCAAGGCGCTTCTCGAGACGGTCGGACCGAACGGCGAGTTCATCGATACGCTCGCGGGCCGCACGATCAATCCCGGCCACTGCATCGAGACGAGCTGGTTTCTTCTCGACGTCGCCCTTGACCGTAAGGATGAGGCGCTGAAGGAGATCGCGCTCAAGATCCTCGACTGGTCGTGGGACTGGGGATGGGACAAGAAGTACGGTGGCATCATCTCCTTCTGTGACTGTCGTAACCTGCCGCCGCAATGCTACGAACAGGACATGAAGTTCTGGTGGCCGCAGTGCGAGGCGGTCATTGCCGCGGCCTATGCCTACAAGGTCACGGGTGACAAGAAGTATGAGAAGATGCACAAGCTGGCCGGCGAATGGGCCTGGAAGCATCTGAAGGACAAGAAGTTTCCCGAGTGGTACGGTTATCTGCATCGCGACGGAACCGTCGCCCAGCCCGCGAAAGGCAACATCTTCAAGGGTCCGTTCCACCTTCCGCGTATGCTGGTGAAGGCCTGGGAGCTGACCAAGGACCTGTAGCGGAAAATCGGAGAGCGGTGCTCCTTTAGTAGTCGAGGTATGGCAGAGGACTTCACCTGGAACGATCGATATGCCGGTGATGCGGCCTGGACCGAGTGGTTTGAAATCTGCTCGGTTGGCGGGTGTTCGCCCGAGAATGCGGCCCGGCTGCGTCCCCAGGTCGAGTCCGCCATGTACGCGCAACTTTCGCGCGCGGGCTTCACGCGCGACGATGTCGGCGATGAAGACCCCGTCGCCTTCTTCGATGCCTATTTCAAGCTCAAAGGTGCGCGCGACACCAAGAAGCCCTTGAAGTCCTATTTTGCCTATCGCATCAAGGTCGAGGGTATTAAGTTGGTGAATTTTGTCTGCGGGACGCTGTTTGGCTCGGGTTCTGGCCGCATCCGCGACATTGTGACCGATTGGATTTCGGCCTGCAAGGGCTGGAAACCACGGACGGTGACGAGTGCGGACGGCAGTCGGCATCTGGCCTGGGAGAATGCAGGGGGTGAGAATCTGGCCGCGGTCGAACAGGCGGATTTCGATGATCCGGCCGCTTTTCTGGATGAAGCGCCTATCCGACAGGAAATCTGCCGTGTGCTCCTAAAAATCGCAGATAAAATAAAAGTGGAAAAATCGAAGGTGGCGCTCCTTTTATATGCGACGGCCATGGATGTGTCCATTACCGAGCCTGTGGTTCTAGAAGGGCTCGGCAGCGGAAAGTCCAGGGCTTATGCGATCAGGGACAAGGCCATGCAGGAATTGGAAAGAGAATTGAATCGTATCGAAGGGGCGGAGGATCCGCTCTTCGGTCGTCTTTTGCTCGAAACCTGCGAGAAGGGGCTGGCGGATGACATGCGCGCGAAGCTGGGAGGTGTGATGTGAACGACCTCTTTCTGAACGAATGGCGCGTTTATCGTGCGGGCCTGAAGCGTCCGGTCTTCGCCGGTGAGGCGCCGCGGGGCGAGGCCGAGTTCGATGCGGGCGTCAAGGCCGGCCAGGTCCGTATTTTCGCCGATACAAATCGTCCGTTTGTCGCGTTGATTCTGGAAGACAACGGCTTGCTTGGTCGTCGGCTTGTCCCGGTGTCTCCGTTCTCGGCTCCTGCCTCTGCGCGTGAGACCCAGGTTGGCGCGCGAGTATTCCAGTGCTGGAACGCCTGTCAGGGTTCGCGTCAGTTCACCGACCGCAGCTGGCTGGTGGACGCGCTTTCTGACGCCGATCTTGAGGTTGTCCGTCGGGCCGTCGCGGCGGCGCATCCCGGTCGCGTGCTGGCTGGCGATGGCGTGCAGGCCCGCTACGAACGGGAGTTCCTGGTTGCGGGCGGCAATTTCATTCCGTTCGTGCGCAAGCGTCAGGAGCAGCGGTTTGTCTTCTCGCGTTGGCTGTACAGCGGCTGGGGCGTGGCGGCGTCGATCGCCGTCTTCTTCGGGGCTTTCGTCGTGCTCAGCGCGAGTGAGCGTGATGCGGCGGGGCGTCACTGCTGGAAGAATCCCTTTACTTTCACTTATCAGGCTTCCGTTGAGTCTGTGCCGCCGATGGACGGCTCGTGGGAGACGGTCGAGCTCATTGAGGCGGATTCTGTTCAGGACGAAGGCTCGGCGATTGCCGAAGCCGTGCGTCCGCAGTTCATGGTTCCGGGCTTTCCGCGTCCCTATCGGGATGACGGGGTGAGGCGTCAAGGCGTGTTGACGCCCCATGAGCGGTCCGTCCGTACGCCCGCGATCGGCCTGGATGAGGGGTTTGTCTCGCCGGCTGCGAATCCGACGGATTATCTGGTTGCCTCCATCCGTCCTGAGGCCGTCCGTGCCGCGGAGTTCACCTATGCGTCCGCGAGTTTGCCGACGGTCCAGGCGGCGGGCGAGGTCCGTTGTCTGGTGACGGAATGTCCGTGGAACTCGAGCCGACGCCTTTTGAACGTCATGGCGAAGGACGCGAAGGGTCTGCGGATTGAGGTTCGCTTCAACCGCCAGGTCTTCGGCTATCGCCTCCTGTCGGAGGTGCCGGGCGAATCGGTCAACGCCTTCTACGAGATTGTGCCGCAACCGCTTTCGGCCTTTGTGCCGGCGGAGGCGATTGAGGTGACGACCTCTTGGCGTGATGCTGCGGGTGAGCAGTCTCGTGTCGAGCGGATCAACCTGGCCGAACCGCGCGATCTGCGGGGTCTGCCGGAGCTTCCGCGTCGTTCGCCGGATGCCACCGGCGCCAGCGCGTCTGACGACGTGAAGATCGACGTCAATTTCCCGACGCGTTGATTTTGGTATAATTTCAACACTTATGGCAAAGAAGGTGTTCCTTTATGGTGCGCCAGCGTCCGGCAAGTCGACGCTCGGCAAGAAATTGGCTGCGCGTCTGGGAGCGGCGTTCGTCGACCTTGATGCGGAGATTGTCGCTCGTCAGGGGCGTCCGATTCCCGAGATCTTCGCCAAGGACGGCGAACCCGTCTTTCGCGATATCGAGTCTCAGACGCTGGCCGCGGTGATTGACGAGACCAAGACGGACACGATTATTTCGCTCGGCGGCGGCACGCTGTTGCGCGAATCGAACCGTCAGCTCGCCGAGGCCGCGGGTACGGTCTTTTGTCTCGAGACGCCGGATGAGAAGGAATTGGCCCGCCGCATCGGCTCCGAGGCGGGAAGTCGTCCGCTTGGCAACAAGGCCAAGGAGCGTGCGCCGCACTACAATTCTTTTCCGAATCGTATCGCCAACTCGTTCGAGGCGGCGGACGAGTCGCTGGTGGTCATCTCGACCGGACTCGCTCCTGTCCTGCTGGAAGGGATTCCCCTTGTCGCGGACGGAAACGTTGCATCCCTCTATTGCCAGGCGGGCAATCAGACGATCAGACAGACGCCTCTTGCCGTCATTCCTTCGGGCGAGGAGCACAAGACGCCGGAGACGGTAATCGGTCTTTGGCACGCGTTTGCCGCGGCCGGTCTTGGCCGCAAGGATATGGTGGCGGCGCTCGGCGGCGGCGTGACGGGCGATCTCACCGGTTTTGCCGCGGCAACCTGGATGCGTGGCATCGACTGGATTAACTTCCCGACGACGCTTCTCTCCATGGTGGACGCGTCGACCGGCGGCAAGACGGGCTGCGATCTGCCCGAGGGCAAGAACCTCGCGGGCGCCTTCCATGCGCCGAAGCTGGTGGTCATCGATACGACGTTCCTCAAGACGTTGCCGCCGGAGATTTTGGCCGACGGACGCGCCGAGATGATCAAGCACGAGGCTATCGGGGGGGGGAGCAAATGGAGAATAGCGAATGGAGACTGTGGAATGGCGGATGGCATTCCCTCTGCCCGGGAGATTGCCGAGAACCTGATGGTGAAGGTTGGCATCGTCCGTGAGGATCCGTATGAGAAGCTCGGACGCCGCCTGCTGCTCAACTGCGGCCACACGATCGGCCATGCCGTCGAAAAGCTTTCCGACTATGAGATTTCACATGGCTCGGCCGTGGCGATCGGCTGCGTCGCCGAGGCGCGCCTGGCCGTCCGTTTCGGTCTTGCTCCCGAGTCCTGGCCGACAGAATTCGCCGCGCGCTTCCAGGCCGCGGGACTTCCGACGGAGATTCCTGCGGGAATGACCGAGGCCGATCTTGTCCCTGTCATGATGGGCGACAAGAAGAAGGCCAAGGGTGGCATCGTCACGTTCGCGCTTCCGTGTGGCTGGGGCGATGTCCGCGGCGTTCCCGTGAATCTTGCGAACGGCAAGCTGGAGAGGGTCTGAGCGATGGGTACGATCGTCACGCCCGGATTGCGCAAGGGCTCGGTCACGCCGCCAGCGTCGAAGTCGCATCTCCACCGTCTGCTGATCGCCGATTTCCTGGCTGGCGACCGTAGCCGTCTCGGGGATGATCCGGCGGACTCGCAGGATATCATTGCCACCAAGCGCTGTCTGAAGGCGTTGGATACGGATGCGACGGACGTGGTTCTCGACTGCGGCGAAAGCGGCTCGACGTTGCGCTTCATGGCGCCCGTCGCTGCGGCGCTGGGCAAGAAAGCGACCTTCAAGAAGGCGGGACGTCTGGCGGACCGTCCGATGATCGAGTATCCTGAGCTGAAGAGCGGACTCCACGAGCTGGAGGGCAATGTCTCTTCCCAGTTCGTGACGGGGCTTCTCTTCGCGCTGCCAATCGTCGCGGGCGATTCGCAGATTCGTTTCCTCTCGCCGCTCGCGTCGCGCGGTTATGTGGACATGTCGCTTGACGTGATCCGCGGCGCCGGCATCACGGTTCATGAGGTTGAGAACGGGTTCGACATCCCGGGTGGACAGACCTATCGTTCGCAGGCATCGATTCCGCCGGAAGGGGACTGGTCGGGGGCTGCGTTCTGGTATGCGGCCAACGCCATCGGCAACCAGATCGAGGTCAACGGCATGAGTCCGACCTCGCAGCAGCCCGATCGTCAGATTCTCGCTGCGCTTGAACAAATCGCACAACCGGGCGAGCTCAATGTCAACGAGTTCCCGGACAGCTTCCCGATTCTGACGGTCGTTGCGGCCTGCACGCCAGGCGTCACGGTGTTTACGGGCATTCGTCGTCTGCGCATCAAGGAGTCCGATCGTGTCGCTGCGATGGCGGATGTTCTGACGAAATTCGGTGTAAAAACAACGGCTGACGAAGAAAAGTTCACGGTTTTCGGAACAGATAAGCCGCTCAAGGCGAATGCGTTTACGAGCTTTGGAGACCATCGAATCGCGATGTCCATTGCCATTGCTGCGACGCGCGCGGAGGGTCCGGTTGAGATCGACAATGCCGCGTGCGCGGCAAAATCCTACCCGAGGTTCTTCGAAGAATTCAAACAGTTGAGCCATCTCCCTTAATTTTGGTATAATATCTCACTCTGTTGAAAGGATTGTGATTTATGCTTAGGGTGAAAGTTGCCGGCACGGGAGCGTATCTGCCGGAGAGAATCGTGACGAATGACGAGGTTGCCAAGTGGCTGGATACCTCAGACGAGTGGATTTTCTCCCATTCTGGCATTCATGCGCGCCATTGGGCGGCACCGGATGAGTCCTCCTCTACGCTTGGAACGAAGGCGGCGCAGCAGGCCCTCGAGGCCGCGGGTGCGAAGCCCGAAGAGATTGGCATGATCTTTTGCGCGACTTCGTCGCCCGACTACAGCACCTTCCCGGCGACGGGCAGCCTCATCCAGTCCGCGCTCGGTTGCAACAATGCCGGCGCCTTCGATCTTTCCGCGGCGTGCTCCGGTTTCATCTATGCGTTGGAGCTGGGCCGTTGCTGGGTGATGGCGCATCCCGGCCAGAAGGCCCTGATCGTCGGCTGCGAGGTCATGACGCGTACGGTCGATTGGAATGACCGCACGGTTTCGATTCTTTTCGGCGATGGCGCGGGTGCGGTGGTGCTTGAGGCGGCCGAGGCTCCCGAGGGCGTGCAACCCTACTACTCGCTTCATGGTTCCGACGGCACGGGTTGGCAGGCGATCGTCCGCGAGGGCGGTTCGCGCGTCGAGCCCCCGAAGGTTCCGGTCGGCGAAGTCGCGATGCAGCCGGTTGGTTTCATGAAGATGAACGGCCGCACGGTCTTCAATTTCGCGGTCAAGAAGCTCGACGAGATCATCAAGACGCTGTGCGAGCAGGCGGGTCTGAAGCCCGAGGATCTGACGCGCGTCTATGCGCACCAGGCGAACGCCCGCATTCTCGAGGCCGTTGCCAAGCGCGCGGGTCTTCCGATCGAGAAGTTCTTCATGTCCATCGCCGAGACGGGCAACATGTCCACGGCGTCCGTTCCTTTCATCCTCGACAAGGCGGTCCGCGCCGGCGAGCTGAAGGACGGTGACCTGATTGCGCTTTCCGCCTTTGGCGCCGGCCTTTCGTGGGGTGGTGCGTTGACGGCGTGGCCTTGGCTCTAATTCCGCGGAGTCGTCTTATGGCAATCGACGTCCAGGCGAACAAGGATCGTTTCTGCGAGATTCTGCGTCGCACGGGCCGCGCGGGCGTCGAGACAGTGCTGGCCGAGCTCGATCAGCTCGGCTTCTTTTCCGCACCGGCCTCCACGCGCTTCCATCTGGCGGAGGAAGGCGGGCTCTGCCAGCACTCGCTCAACGTCTATGACGAGGCGATGCTGGTGAAGGTTCTGCAGTGCCGTCTGCGTCCTAATCTTGAGCCGAAGCTCGATGACGTGAGCGTGGCGGTTGCGGCCTTGCTTCATGACGTCTGCAAGGCGGAAGTCTACAAGACCGAGATCAAGCACCGCAAGGTGAACGGCAAGTGGGAAGACTATCTGGGCTATGTTCCCGACTATTCCGCACTGCCGCTGGGTCATGGTGAGAAGAGTGTGATTCGTCTCTTGCGTTGGGGTTTCGAACTGACGGATGAAGAGATGATGGCGATCCGCTGGCATATGCACGCGTGGTCGTTGTCGGACTCTCCGGAGGACGGTGCGAACTTCAACAAGGCGAACGAACGGTGTCCGTTGCTGGCGGTCCTGATCGCTGCGGACGGACTCGCCGCGCATATCCTCGAGACACACTGAGTCTCTTTTTGCTATAATAGAAGCACTTTTAAACGGAGCGTTGCACAGCCTGGTAGTGCGTCTGCTTTGGGAGCAGAATGTCGGAGGTTCAAATCCTCTCGCTCCGACCACTTCTCACGGGTACAAAAGGACGACAGTCCGCGCCGTGTGAGATACGATGTGCGAAACGCCGCTTCTACGCGGTGTTATTATGAAGCCCGCAAGCGAAAAACGCATGCGGGCTTGGTCGAGAACACGATTTTGGAATTTTCAACTGGCAAACTCGGGACCGTCAATTTGCGGAAACGCTCCGCGCATTCAAACGTGAGTTTATATTATAATCGCCGTGCAATATTCGAACTCATCAATCGTTTATTTGATATCGCTGATAAATATGATATAATGTATGCATTAATCACGCTGAATAAGGTAATCTATGGCACTCTGCTACAATCGGCTTTGGAAACTGCTCATTGACCTGGGGATGACGCGCACACAGATGCGTCTTGCCGCCGGCATATCCACGTCCACCCTTGCGAAACTTTCCAAGGGCGAGGACGTGAACAGTTCTATACTCGTCAAGATATGCGATGCCCTCCAATGCAACATTGGAGACATTGCGGACTGTGTGCCTAACGCAAAGGAACAAACGTTAGGAGCAGGCGCATGATTACCGGCGAATTGAAAAGGCAGGTCGACAAGATTTGGGATACCCTCTGGACGGCGGGCATCACAAGCCCTGTCACGGTGATGGAGCAGATCACGTATCTGCTCTTCATGAAGCTTTTGGACGACAGCCAGCTCGCGCGCGAGTCGAACGCAAATGCCTTTGGAACCGCCGTGCAAGATCCGGTGTTCAAGGATGGGGTATGCGTTATCTCGGAGCAGCCGAGGATCGAGTGCGAGTACGACAGGCTCAGGTGGAGTCGCTTCTCGAACGCCAATCCCCCTGAAATGTTCGAGACGGTAAGGAACTATGTGTTTGAGTTTATCAAGCGTCTTGGAGGTGACGAGGATGACACGGCTTTCGGGCGCTACATGAAGAACGCCGTGTTCCTCATTCCGACGCCGGAAGTTCTCGTGAGTGTAGTCGATGACATGAGTGGTATGCAGCTCACGGATAAGGACACGATGGGCGATGTCTACGAGGAGTTGCTGAAGAAGATGGCGGCGGCTGGCGCGAACGGACAGTTCCGCACGCCAAAGCACATCGTCGATATGATTGTCGCGCTGATGAAGCCGACGCTTGCCGACCTGATCGCCGATCCAGCGATGGGCTCCGCCGGGTTCCTTGTTTCCGCCGCGCAGTACATCATCCGCACTTTCGACAAGGAACTCTACAAGCCGAAGAACCGCGACAAGTTCAAGACGACGCTCTTTTCGGGATTCGACACTGACCAGTCGATGCTCCGCATCGGCGCGATGAACATGATGCTGCACGGCGTGGACAATCCGCACATCGTCTATCAGGACTCGCTCAGCCAGAAGAACACCGAGCGCGAGAAGTACACGCTCATTATGGCCAATCCGCCGTTCACCGGAAAGCTCTTCAAGAATCAGGTGAGCGGCGACTTGCTGGCACTGACGCAGACGGGCAAGACAGAACTCCTGTTCGTCTCGCTCTTCACCAAGATGCTTCAGGTCGGCGGACGGTGCGCGAGTATCGTGCCGGACGGCGTTCTCTTCGGCAGTTCGACGGCGCACAAGGCGCTTCGTCGTGAGCTTGTGGAGAACCAGCGACTTGAATCTGTCATTTCGATGCCAAGCGGCGTGTTCAAGCCATACGCCGGCGTTTCGACTGCGATCCTCGTTTTCACCAAGACCAACCACGGCGGAACGGACGATGTCTGGTTCTACGACATGAAGGCGGACGGATTCTCGCTCGACGACAAGCGTTCGCCGATAGCCGAGAACGACATTCCCGATGTCATCGAGAAGTTCCACGCCAAAGACGCCAAGAAACCGAGCGACCGCAAGGCTAAGTGCTTCTTCGTGCCGAAGAGCGAGATCGCAGAGAACGACTACGATCTCTCGATCAACAAGTACAAGACGGTCGAATATGTCGCCGAGAAGTTTCCGCCCGTGAGCGAGATCATGGCGGAGTTCGAGAAGACCGAGCGCGAGATTCAGGCAACCTTCGCGGAATTGAAGGAGATGCTGTAATGAAAAAGGGCGATCAGCTTGTGCCGCGTGATTTTGCGGCGGCGGTGAAGGACATCAAGCTTGCTATCCTCCAGGCGCGGGCGAAGGCCGCCAGTCTCGCCAACGCCGAAGCGTTGAAGCTCTACTTCTTTGTGGGCGGGTATATTTCGAAGAAGACGCGCAAGGCCAAGTGGGGCAGCGGAGCGATTGATGCCCTGTCGAACCAGCTGCAGGTCGAGCTGCCTGGGCTGCGCGGGTTCTCAGCAAGTAGTATGATATTTATGCGCCTGTTTTATGAGGCTTGGGACGGTTGTCCCGAAATTCATCAATTGATAAGTGACGAATTTCATTACTTGGCAAGTAACGAAAGCGATAGCACTACAATTAATTACTTACCAAGTAACGAATTTGTTGAAGGCGACATTCGTCAGATGCCGTCTGTCGAAATTCGCTCATTGCCAACGCGTAAATTGGATAAGGATGATATCGCCGCCTTCTTTTCTATCGGATTCACCCATCACAGAGAAATCATCCGCTTTTGCAAGGACTTTGACGAACGCCTCTACTACATTCGCGCTTGCGCGAAAGCACCTTGGACAGTCGAGCAGCTACAGCAGCACCTTCGCGCCGACGATTACCACCACATCGGCGCACTGCCCAACAACTTCGGAAAGACGCTTTCGCCAATAGCGCTGGCGACGAAGGCGGTGCGTTCGTTCCGCGATGAATACTTGCTGGAACTGGTCAACCTCGACAACGCTGACGCCGTACACGACCAGGACGTGGACGAGCGCGTACTCTCCAAGGCGCTTGTCGCTGACGTGGAGAAAACCATACAGGCACTTGGTGGCGACGACTTCTGTTTCATGGGGCGCGAGAAGCGGCTGCTTGTCGAGGGCGAGGAGGTGTTCATAGACCTTCTGTTCTACCATCGTTCGCTGCGGGCGATGGTCGCCGTCGAGCTGAAGATGGGCAAGTTCCGGGCGGCATATCTCGGACAGCTCGAACTGTATCTTTCCGCGCTTGACGCGACAATGAAGCATCCCGACGAGAATCCGTCCATCGGACTTCTCCTCTGCGAGAAGATGAACAAGGGTTTTGTCGAGTTCGCCGTGCGCGACAAGTCGAAGCCGCTTGGAATCGCCACATACCGGACGCTCAGCTCGATACCAAAGCCGTACAAGGTGCTCGCGCCGGTGATAGAGGGTGTGAAGCGTGTTATGGCCGACAACGCCAAGGGAGGCCAGTTGAAGGAGAAGTTGTGATGGGGTTGGCAAAAGATCATAAAGTTTTGCCTTCGGGTGTGTTGTCTTCTGATGCTAATTATTTTACCCTTGGCGAGCTTGAGTCATTAGGCTATATAACTCTTGGGCGGGGGAAGGTAATAAGTAAGGAAGACATAAAAAACGTCCCAGGTAATTTCCCTGTTTATTCCAGTTCCGCCACAGGTGCTGGCGAAATTGGACGTTATGGATTATATATGTTTGAAGACGAACGTATCACATGGAGCATAGATGGTGGAGGTCGACTGTTTTACAGGCCCAAACACAAATACTCTGTGACAAATGTCTGCGGTTGGCTGAAAGTAAATACCCCAGAAATTAGCACAAGATACCTTCATCTCCTTCTGACGGCAAGATGGGAAAGGTTAGTGTTTGATTATACATACAAAGCTCATCCTTCTGTCATTAGAGATGCATATAAAGGTCTTTGTTTTCCTGGCAGAGCGCAGCAGGACAAAGTTACAGATGTGTTTGATAAACTTGAATCTGTTGTCTCAAACAGAAATAGGCAGCTCTCACAGCTTAATCAACTTGTCAAATCGCGGTTTGTGGAGATGTTCGGGGATCTGGTGAAGAATGACAAAGGGTGGCCTTTCTTGCCACTTGGAAAAGTTTGCGATGTCAGAGATGGTACACATGCTTCTCCGCAATACCTCATGTCTGGATATCCATTAATGACATCAAAAAACTTCACTAATGGGTATGAAGATTTCTCAGATGTAAAACTTATCTCAAAAGAAGATTTTGAAGAAATCAATAGACGTTCTCGGGTTGATGTTGGAGATATCGTGATGCCGATGATAGGTACGATTGGGAACCCTGTCATCATAACTACCCGTCGGGAATTTGCAATCAAAAATGTTTCATTAATCAAATTCGTTTTTGGCTCGCCTATTAATGTGTTTGTCAAGGCTGTGTTATCCTCACAGTATTTTCAGAGGGTTGTTGACGAAAAGAATAGAGGGAATACACAGAAGTTCATTGCATTGAGTGACATTAGGGGGTTCAACATTCCTCTCCCACCCCTCGCCCTCCAGCGCGAGTTCGCGGCGTTTGTGGAGAAGGTCGACAAATTGGCGGCGGCGGTGAAGCGGGGGCTTGAGGCGGCGGATCGACTATATCGCCAGCAAATGCAGGAGTTTTTCGGGGAGACCGCAACTAAGACGACCAAGACAATTGAGATGACTAAGACGACTAAGACAGCCAATGCTGGTGGCTTTAGTCTCAGTGGTCTTAGTACTCCCAGCCAAGGCCTCAACTCTCCCGTCGGACACCGTGCCAAAGGAGGCAATGCCAATGGCTGACATACCGAAGATCGTGCTGCCGCACGGCGGCTACCGCAAGTTGACCAGTTTCCAGAAAAGCGAGGTGGTCTATCAGATGACGGTCGTTTTCTGCCGCCGGTTTCTTCCGGCGCGCGGCGACCGTACGGTCGATCAGATGACGCAGGCCGCCCGAAGCTGCAAGCAGAACATCGCTGAGGGAAGCGCGTCCTCCGGAACGAGCAAGGAGACCGAACTAAAGCTCACCAACGTCGCGCGCGCTTCGCTCGATGAACTTTTAGAGGACTACCTCGACTACCTGAAGGCGCATGGTGCGTCACAATGGACTATGGATGACGAGCGCGCCATAGCGGCCAAGCGACTCGGTCGCGAGCATGCAGACTGGGATTACTGGAAGCCCATTTTCGAAACCCGTCCGGCGGATACCTGCTGCAATCTGGCAATCACGCTCATCCACCAGACGCGCACGCTTCTGGACGCGCTCATCAAGCACCTTGAGACCGACTTCACTCGACATGGCGGGATTCGCGAGCGCATGCATGCCGCGCGCACCGCCGTACGCAGTGAAGACTGGGATAAGAGCGTGTACAGCAGGCTTGATGCCGCCGCGACCGCCGGAGAACTCGCCGCACGGGCTGCCGAAATCAAGCGCATGGTCGATCGGACGGTTTGGGGCATCAAGAAGAGAAAGGGCTGGCAATGAGCGAGAAAGCCAATAAGACTGAGACAGCTGAGACTTCTAAGCCGACTGAGATTGGTGGCGCGAGTCTTAGTGGTCTCAGTCGTCCCCGCGGTCTCAGCAAGACCGACAGCCCAATTGCAACCGCGATTTTTGCTCGCGAAGCAGTGCGAGACGGCATCGCGCGCGTATATCGCGCATTGGGTCGTGAGCTGCCACCCAAGGCATCGTTGCTTGAACTTCTTTCCGACATACAGCTTCGCGAGTTTATAGGAGACGACGACCGCTTGCGCGATCTAGAGTTTGTGCGCGTCCTCGGCATGAACGCTGAACACAAGCGCAAGGTGAAGCGCACCCACGCGCAACTTGCCGCCGATACTTGCACATCGTTCCTTGAGACGGTTGAGGCGAAGCTTGAAGGACGGGCGGTGCAATCGCGTTCTTGCGACATTTCCGAGGCAGAGACACGCCGCGCCTACATCGACGTCTATCTTGAAGAGGCAGGATGGGAGGTCCTCGAAACCGAGGGGGCGATGCTTCCCGGCAAGGCTTGCGTGGAAATAAAGGTCGAGGGAATGCCCAACAACACCGGCGAGGGATTCTGTGACTATGTGCTTTACGGACGCGACTTAAAGCCGCTGGCCGTTATTGAGGCGAAGAAGACTTCCGTCGGGCCGGAGAAAGGTCGCCAGCAGGTGAAGCTTTACGGCGAGTGCCTTGAAAAGAAGTACGGCTACACCCCGATTCTCTACTACACCAACGGCTATCAGATATGGTGCATCGACGGCTTCTATCCGTCACGGCAGATTCGGGCGTTCCACACGGTTGACGAGTTGGAACGGCTTATCCAAAAGCGGAACCGCAAGTCGCTCAAGGGAATCGATCTCAAAATCAACCGAGACATCGCAGGCCGCGACTACCAGATTACCGCCGTCACGAAGATTTGCGAGAAGTTGAGCGACAAGAAGCGGGCGGGGCTTCTCGTCATGGCCACGGGAACGGGCAAGACGAGGACGGTCATATCGCTTGTCGATGTGCTGTCGCGGCAGAACTGGGTGACGAACGTTCTCTTCCTTGCAGATCGCACGTCGCTCGTGAAGCAGGCGCACGACGCCTTTAAGGATCATTTGCCGGACTATCCTCGCTCCGTCATCTCGGATGCCGCGCTCAAGGGCAGCCCCAATGCGAGGATATCGTTCTCGACATACCAGACGATGATCAACAAGATTGACGGCGTGGAAAAGGAGTTCACCGCCGGACGGTTCGATCTTGTGGTTGTTGACGAGGCGCACCGTTCCATCTTCAACAAGTTCGGCGCGATCTTCAAGTATTTCGACGCACTTCTCGTGGGGCTTACCGCCACGCCGCGCGGCGAGGTTGACAAGAACACCTATTCGCTCTTCCAATGCGAGAGCGACATCCCCGACTTCGACTATTCGATGGAGCAGGGATTCAAAGACGATGTGTTGAAACCGTACCGGGTGGTGACGAGGACGAGTCATGTCTTAAGTCGCGGCATAACCTATCGGGAATGTTCCGACGAGGAGCGCAAGCAGCTGGACGAGGCGTTCGACGACGAGCCGCCGGACAGGATCGAGTCGAGTCGCATTTTCAACACGGTGTACAATCAGGACACCGTTGACAAGGTCATTGACGAAGTGCTGGAGCGTGGTCTCAAGGTCGAGGGAGGAGAGACAATCGGCAAGACGATTGTCTTTGCCTACAACCACAAGCACGCTGACCTCATCGTGAAGAGGATAAAAGAACGCCATCCGCATGACGACGACTGGTGTCAGCTCGTTGACAACTACGTGAACTATGCCGACACGCTTGTCGAGAAGTTCAAGCACGACCCAAAGTTCAGGATTGCAGTCTCCGTTGACATGCTCGACACGGGGATTGACGTGCCGGAGGTCTTGAACCTTGTGTTCTTCAAGCCGGTCAGGTCGCGCATCAAGTTCATACAGATGATCGGACGCGGCACAAGGCCGTGCAAGAATGTCTTTGCGCCGGGAAAGGACAAGACGGAGTTCCGCATCTTCGACTACTGCGACAACTTCAAGTTCTTCGGGCAGCAGAAGAACGAGGTCGAAGTCGAGAAGTCGCTTTCCGTTTCGCAACAGGCGTTTGCCGCGAGGGTCGGAATACTTGTCGAACTCCAGAAGGCGGAGAACAGGAAGTATCTCTTCAACAAGAACTACCATATAGAGCTGCAGAAGGAGTTGCTGGCGCAGGTTCTGAGACTAAAGGACGACACTCATTCCTGCCGCATACAGGTGCGTGAGATGATGCCGCACATAGACCGCTACATCACCGCTGAATCGTGGCAGTGCGTGTCCGAAGTGCAGATGGCGGAGATCAACCGATACATCGCTCCGCTTGTCGATTGCGGGGAGAGTGACGACATCCGCACAAAGATGTACGATCTGCGGATGCTCCGCATTCAGCTTGCGATTTTGATGAGCGGAAACCTCACGAAGAAAGTCATGAAGGACGTAGAAGCTGTTGTTGCGATGGCGAAGATTCTCATGACGAAGTATTCCATCCCGGAGGTAGAGGCGAAGAACGAGGATATCGAGTCGCTTGTCAATGAAATGTTCTGGAAGTTGCCGTCTGTCGAAGCCGTCGAGAATTGGCGGCGCAAGCTGCGCGACATCATGAAGTACGCGACCGGCGACGGGGAATCCATCATCTATCTCGACATCGGAGACGAGATCAAGGCCGGAGACGCTGTGGATGTCGGCATTGAATTCAGGTCGTATCGGCAGAAGGTCATAGATTTCCTTCGGGAGAACTGGAGCCTTCCCGTTGTCGAGAAGATACACAAGCTCGAACCTCTGACCGATGCGGATATGGGAGAGCTTGAAGACATACTTTGGCACAAACTCGGCACTAAGGCTGACTACGACGGTGAGGACTACGCCGGGAGTCTCGCTGGATTCGTCCGCAGTCTCGTTGGGCTTGATCAAGCGGCGGTGAACGAGAAGTTCGGGCAGTACCTTACAGGTAATGTGTTCAACGCCAACCAGCAGGAGTTCGTGAAGATGGTCATCAACTACGTCCGCGAGAACGGAGAAATCACCCGCAACGACCTTGTGAACTCGTATCCGTTCAGGTTTATGAAGCCCGCCATCCAGCTCTTCGGTGACAAGATGCCGCTATTGCTGGATGTCATAGCGGAACTTGAGAAACTGTTGCCGAAGGCGGCATAGCGGGGTGGACAAAGAGAATGGAGCATAAAACCATAAATGCGCCAGTTCTACGAGGCTTGGGGCGACAAGCGGAGTGGCCGTTACGGTCGCCGAAATCCTGTCAATTAGCTTCTCGTATCATATGGAGATATTGTCAGGCGTAAAAACGCTTGAAGAACGTCTTTTCTACATCCACGAGGCAGCGCAGAACAAGTGGAAAGAGCGCCAGCTTCGTGAAAGCATCAAGCGATGCGAATAATGGCGACATCCGATCTGCACGGCAACCTTGAGGGACTTGACCCCAAGGGCGCGGATGTCGTTGTGCTGGCGGGCGACATCGCGCCGTTGCGTGGACGCGGGCCGTGGCACATCAACGACCAGAAGAAGTGGATCAACAGGAAGTTCCGCGAATGGACGGCGTCATATCCCGACATCCAGTTCGTCGTCATCCCCGGCAACCACGACTTCTACCCGATCGCACATATACTCTTCAAGGAGCAGGAAA
>CALZAJ010000014.1 GCA_945613785.1 uncultured Verrucomicrobiota bacterium
ACACCGCGAACTCGCCGAACTTCTGGTAGTCGTCGAGACCGAGGAGCGCCGCCTCGAAGCCCGCGATCGTCGTTGAGATCGGCACGCCGTGGATGATCGCCGAGGAACGCATGCGGATGTCGTCGACCATCGCCTCCGCGCCCGGTTCGGACGTGTTGACGATCCAGTCGACCTGCTTGTCCTTCATGAGGTCCAGCACGTTCGGACGTCCGCGGCTGATGCGGTAGATCGCCTTCGCCTTCACGCCCGCATCCCAGAGCTTCGTCGAAGTGCCGCGCGTCGCGTAGATGGTGTAGCCCATCGCATCCAGCTTCTGGGCGAGCGGCACGACGTCTTCCTTGTCCTCGTCCTTCACCGCGAGGAACACGTTGCCCTTCGTCGGCAACTTCGAACCCGCCGCGAGCTGGCTCTTGAAGAACGCGATGTTACGGTCGGGATCGATCGCCATCACCTCGCCCGTCGACTTCATCTCCGGCGTCAGCGTGATGTCGACGCCCGGGAACTTCACGAACGGGAAGACCGCCTCCTTGACGCAGGTGTACGGGAGCTTCACCTCCTGCGTGAAACCGATGTCCTTGAGCTTCTCGCCCGCCATGCAGCGCGCCGCATAGCCCGCCAGCGGCACACCGATCGCCTTCGAGACAAACGGGATCGTGCGCGACGCGCGCGGATTGACCTCGATCATCCAGATTGTTTCCTCACCCTCCGCCTTCGTCACCGCGAGCTGGAGGTTCATGAGTCCGCAGACGTTCAGACGCTTGGCGAACTCGTGCGCGTAGGCGCGGCACTTCTCGATCGTCGCCTCGGACAGCATCTGCGGCGGCGTCACCGACGCGGAGTCGCCCGAATGGCAGCCCGCCGGCTCGACGTGCTCGAGAATCGCGCCGACGACCGTCGTCTCGCCGTCCGAAATGCAGTCGACGTCGAGCTCGATCGCGTGCTCCAGGAACTTGTCGATGAGGATGGGCTTGCCCTCCGCGGCACGCACGGCCTCCTCGACGTACTGGACAAGATACTTCTCCTTGTAGACAATCGCCATGCCGCGTCCGCCCAAGACGAACGACGGACGCACCAGGACGGGATAGCCGATCTCGTCGGCGACCTTCACGGCCTCCGCGACCGAGTGGGCGATGCCGCTCGGCGGCTGCTTCATGCCGACTTCGGACACGAGCGCCTTGAAGAAGTCGCGGTCCTCCGCACGGTCGATGTCGTCCGGCGACGTGCCGATGACGTGCGCACCCGCCGCACGCAGCTTCTGCGCGAGATTGAGCGGCGTCTGGCCACCGAACTGGACGATCACGCCGTCACACCGCTCGCGGTCGTAGATCTCCATCACGTCCTCGAGCGTCAGCGGCTCGAAGTAGAGCTTGTCGGACGTATCGTAGTCCGTCGAAACCGTCTCCGGGTTCGAGTTCACCATGATGACCTCGAAGCCCTCGCGGCGCAATGCGAACGCCGCATGGCAGCAGCAGTAGTCGAACTCGATGCCCTGGCCGATGCGGTTCGGTCCGCCGCCGAGGACCATGATCTTCTTCTTCGACGCGCAAGAAGCTCTAGAATCGCTAGAACAGCTAGCTTCTCTAGAAGAATGGCTTGAATAGTAGTACGGCGTGATCGCCTTGAACTCGCCGGCGCAGGTATCGACCGCACCGAAGCGCGCACGGAGTCCCTGGGCGAGACGGAAATCACGCACGGCGGTTTCCTTCTGACCCGTCAGATACGCGATCTGTGCGTCGCTGAAACCCATCGCCTTCGCCTGCGCGAAGACCGCCTTGTCCTGCCAGGATGCGGCAATCACCGCCTCGAACTTCTGCAGTTCGTCGAGATGACGGAGGAACCACAGGTCGATCGCCGTCAGGTCGAAGATGCGCTCGACCGTCCAGCCGCGGCGCAGCGCCTCGTGCAGCTGAAAGATGCGGTCCGCGCCCGGATGCGCAAGGGCCTCGGCCAGCTCCTGGTCGTTCCACTCCATCGTGCGCACGGCATCCCACTGCGCATGGTCGAGGACGGGGAAGAACATCTCGTTCTTCTCGTCCGCACCGAAGCCCATGTGCTTCGTCTCGAGCGAACGGAGCGCCTTCTGGAAGGCCTCCTTGAAGGTGCGGCCGATGGCCATCGCCTCGCCGACGGACTTCATCTGCGTGCCGAGGTGCGGGTCCGCCGCGGGGAACTTCTCGAACGTGAACCGCGGGACCTTCACGACCACATAGTCCAGCGCCGGCTCGAAGCAGCTCGGCGTCTCGCGCGTGATGTCGTTGCGGAGCTCGTCAAGCGTGTAGCCGACCGCCAGAAGCGCCGCGATCTTCGCGATCGGAAAGCCCGTCGCCTTCGAGGCGAGCGCCGAGGACCGCGAGACACGCGGATTCATCTCGATGATGATGCGACGGCCTGTCTTCGGATTGATCGCCCACTGCACGTTCGATCCGCCCGTGGAGATGCCGATCGCCCCGAGGACCGCGAGCGAATCGTCACGCATCGCCTGGTATTCGCGGTCGGTCAGCGTCTGGATCGGCGCGACGGTGATCGAGTCGCCCGTGTGGATGCCCATCGGGTCGAGGTTCTCGATCGAACAGACGATGACGCCGTTACCCTTCTTGTCGCGCATCACCTCCATCTCGTATTCCTTCCAGCCGAGGAGCGACTCCTCGATCAGGACCTCAGAGTTGAGGGACGCGTCCAGGCCGCGCTGCACGATCGTCTCGAATTCTTCCGGGTCATGTGCAATGCCGCCGCCCGTACCGCCGAGCGTGAAGCCCGGACGGATGATGAGCGGCCACGTGCCGATCTTCTGCGCCGCGGCCTTCGCCTCGTCCATCGTATGGCAGGAGACCGACACGGGCATGTCGAGTCCGAGCTTCTCCATCGCCTCCTTGAAGAGCTCACGGTCCTCGGCGCGCGCGATCGCGTCCGCATCCGCGCCGATCATCTCGACGTTGTAGCGCTTGAGGATGCCCTGACGCGCCACCTCCATCGCCGCATTGAGCGCGGTCTGTCCGCCGAGCGTCGGGAGGAGCGCGTCCGGACGCTCGCGGCGGATGATCTCGTGGATCGCCTCCGGCGTGATCGGTTCGATGTAGGTGTGCGGCGCCATCTCGGGATCCGTCATGATCGTCGCCGGATTCGAGTTGATGAGGACGACCTCGTAGCCCTCCGCCTTCAGCACCTTGCACGCCTGCACGCCCGAGTAGTCGAACTCGCAGCCCTGGCCGATGACGATCGGACCTGCGCCGATCAGCATGATCTTCTTGATGTCGGTTCTCTTCATCGGGAAATTGAATATTGAATAATGAATATTGAATAATGATGGAATGTTCCAACCCTTATTTCTTCCCGGCCAGCGCAGCCTTCACGAGGCCCTGAAACAGCGGATGGGGTGCGGTCGGACGCGACTTGAACTCGGGATGGAACTGTCCGGCGATGAAATACGGATGCCCCGGGAGCTCGACGATCTCGACGAGCTTGCCGTCCGGCGACGTGCCCGAGACCTTGAGCCCCGCGGCCTCGAGCGCCTCGCGGCCCTCGGAATCGTAGTTGAGCTCGTAGCGGTGACGGTGACGCTCGCTGATCTCGGTCTTGCCGTAGAGCTTCGCCGCGAGCGAACCCTTCTTGAGCACGCACGGATACGCGCCCAGGCGCATCGTGCCGCCCTTCTGCGTGACCCCGCGCTGCTCGGCCATGAGGTCGATCACGGGATGCGCGGTCTTCTCGTCGAATTCGGTCGAGTTCGCGTCCTTCCAGCCCACGACGTCACGCGCGTATTCGATCGCCGTGCACTGCATGCCGAGGCAGATGCCGAGGAACGGCAGCTTCTTCTCGCGGGCGTACTTGATCGCCAGGATCTTGCCCGGCACGCCGCGGTCGCCGAAACCGCCCGGCACGAGAATGCCGTCGACGCCGTCCAGCGGACTCTTTCCGCGACGTTCTCCGTTTTCCATTCTCAATTTTTCATTTGCCTCGAGCTCCTCCGCCTCGACGCACTTCACGTGCACCTTCGCGTTGTGCGCCATGCCCGCATGGTGCAACGCCTCGTGCACCGACTTGTAGGCGTCGCGGATCGCGATGTACTTGCCGACGAGCGCGATCGTGCAGTTGTGCTTGGGCTCCGTCGCCTTCTTCACGAGCGTATCCCAGACCGTGTGCTTGATCGGCCAGATGTCGAGGTGAAGCTGCTTCAGGACCTGTTCGTCGAGCCCCTGCTTGCGCAACTCGCGCGGAATCGCGTAGACCGAGTCGGTGACGTCCTTCTCCTCGATGACGCATTCGGGACGGACGTTGCAGAAGAGCGCGAGCTTCTCGAGATGCTCCTTCGGTATCGTCATCTCCGTGCGACAGACGAGGATGTCGGGGATGATGCCGATGTTGCGGAGCATGCCGACCGAGTGCTGCGACGGCTTGGTCTTGAGTTCGCCCGCCGCCTTCAGGTACGGCACCAGCGTCAGATGAACGAAGCAGGTGTTGTCGTAACCGTGCTCGAAACGGAACTGGCGCGCCGCCTCGAGGAACGGGAGCGACTCGATGTCGCCTGACACGCCGCCGATCTCGCAGAGGACGATGTCACAGTCATGCTCGCCCGCGCACTTGATCGCGTCCTTGATCTCGTTGGTGACGTGCGGGACGACCTGCACGGTGCCGCCGAGATAGCCGCCCGCGCGCTCACGCGCCAGCACCGCGGAATAGATGCGGCCCGACGTGTAGTTCGACGCCTTCGAGCAGGTGACACCCGCGAAGCGCTCGTAGTGTCCGAGGTCGAGATCCGTCTCCGCGCCGTCGTCCGTCACGAACACCTCGCCGTGCTGATACGGGGACATCGTGCCGGGATCGACGTTCAGATAGGGGTCGAGCTTCTGCATGAAGACCTTGTAGCCGCGGCTCTTCAGGAGAAGCGCCAGCGACGCGCTCGTGATGCCCTTGCCGAGCGAGCTCACCACACCGCCGGTGATGAAGACGTATTTGACAGGCTTTTTCATTTGCAGATCATCTTTCTGAATTCGTCGAAGAGGTATTTCGAGTCGTGCGGACCCGGCGCCGATTCCGGATGGTACTGCACCGAGAACGCCGGCAGCGTCTTGTGACGGACGCCTTCGATCGTGTTGTCGTTGAGGTTGACGTGCGTCACCTCGAGGCATTCGGGGACCGTCTCGTCCATCACCGCGAAGTTGTGGTTCTGGCTCGTGATCTCGACCGCGCCGGTCGCGAGGTTCTTGACCGGATGGTTGCAGCCGTGATGGCCGAACTTGAGTCGTCCCGTCTTCGCGCCGCAGGCGATCGACAGGAGCTGATGTCCGAGGCAGATGCCGAAGACCGGAACCTTGCCCAGGATCGTCTTGATGTTCTCCTGCGCGTAGGTGACCGCCGCGGGATCGGCCGGTCCGTTCGAGAGGAACACGCCGTCGGGCTTCATCTTGAGGACCGCTTCCGCCGTCGTCTTCGCCGGCACGACCGTGACACGGGCGAACTCCGCGAGGTTGCGCAGGATGTTCGTCTTCACGCCGAAGTCGTAGCACACGACGTGGGGAAGCCGCTTCTGCGTCGGCCGCGGGGCGAATTCATACGGACAGTCGCACGTCACCTTCGCGGCGTAGTCCTGCCCGTCAAGTCCCTCCCACTGGCGAGCCTGCTCGACCGCCCATTCTTCATTCTCCTTTCTACATTCTCCATTCGCGCCGATCTCTTCGTCGGAGACGTGGAGATAGGCACGCTGGTTGCCGTGGTCGCGCAGATGAATCGTCAGCGCACGCGTGTCGACCCCGTAGATGCCCGGCACGCCCGCGTCCTTGAGGTACTGGTCAAGCGACTTCGTGGAACGGAAGTTCGACGCCTCGTCATAGGCGTTCACAACCAGTCCATGTAGAAAAAGACCCCGAGACTCGATGTCTTCGGGGTTTGTTCCGTAATTTCCGACTTCGGCCGTCGTCAGGGTGACGAACTGGCCGGCGTAGGAGGGATCGGTCAGGATTTCCTGGTAGCCGCTCATGCCGGTATTGAAAACGACTTCCCCGACCTTGTCTTTCCGCGCCCCGAAAGCGACGCCATGGAAGATTGTCCCGTCAGCAAGGGCGAGGAAAGCCTTCCGCTCCCGTTCCGCCTGCCACTTGGCCTGATACTCAGCTGTCGTCATAAGTTCTCCTCTATCCGTAGGATGGTAGCACCATCCGTGCCAACGGGGGATAAGTTCGGCATCGAACCCGATAACGGCAAAGTTCAACGCGGGGCCTTACATTTGTTGTAAAACCCCGCGCGTGAGGTCTCCAAGAAATGTAAGGAGACGCAATACTTGACGGATTAATACGAGCGATCAGACCTTTTCTCGAGATAATTGAGCAAGGCCTTGCGCAGGACCTTATAGCCGCCCTCGGTCGGGTATTCGCCAGTGAAGTACCAGTCACCCGTATTGAGCGGACAGCACCGGTGCAGGTTGTCGACCGTCTGATAGACGACCTCAACCTTCGCCCGAAGTCCTGACGGCACCAAGAGTCGCGCAATCTCCGCGTTGTGCTGCTCCTCGGTGAACATCGCGTAGATCTTCTTGAGCGGATCGCGCTCGTCAGACATCAGGGCCTTGCGCAAAAGCTCGTCCGCCGAACGGCACGGTCCCAGCTCGCCCTTCGCCGCAGCCTCGTTCAAAAGGTTGACGAGCGCACGGAAGGCCACGAGTTCGCCCAGGGTCGACATGTCAATGCCATAGCAGTCGGGGTAGCGGATCGGCGGTGCGGACGAGGCGACGACGATCTTCCGCGGACCGAGCCGATCGAGCATCGGCAGGATTGCGTTCTTCATCGTATTTCCGCGGACGATCGAGTCGTCGAGGACGACGAGCGAATCCTTGCCCTCGCGGACGAGTCCGTACGTGACGTCGTAGACGTGCTTGTAGAATTCGCGACGGGCCGACGCATCGGCGATGAAGGTGCGGAACTTCGCATCCTTGATGGCCACCTGTCCGAAACGGATGGATTTCCCGCACTTCACGCCTTCACTGATCATGTGCTCGAGGAGTCCGTGGAAGCTGACCTGCGCCGAATTCGGAATGTAGCTGAAGAAAATGTCCTCGAGATCGGCATCGGCGGCCTCGACAATCTGGTCTGCAAGCGCAGCTCCGAGCGCCTTGCGCTCGTGATGGATCATTGCGTCATTGGCGCGCGAGAAGTAGATGCGCTCGAACACGCAGGCACGATGTTCGGCCAGGGCGAGACAGTCGCGGAACTCCGCCGTGCCGTCCGACTCGATCACCAGCACCTTGCCGGGCGGCAGCGGCTTCACGTCGTCGAACGAGCAGTCGAAGGCCGCCTGGATGGCGGGACGCTCCGACGCGACGACGACCACTTCGTCTGTCATATAGTAGAAGCCCGGTCGAATCCCGTGCGGATCGCGAATGGCGAACGACGTGCCCGCCGCCGTGGAACCGATCAGCGTGAACGCGCCGTCCGCCCCCGTCAGCGCCTCCTTGAGCGCCGTCTCGATCGGCTTGCCGTGCTTGAGATTGTGGGCGATGAGCTCCGTCATCAGGTAACCGTCCGCCTTGCAGGACGGGAAGAAGCCGAGGCCGCGGTACTCTTCGAACAGCTCGTGCGTATTGGTCAGGTTGAAGTTGCCGGCGAGGAGCAGCGTACGCTCCAGCGTCGAGGCGACGTGCACGAACGGATGACAGAAATTGAGATCCTGACGTCCAAATGTCGCATATCGGAGATGTCCGAGGAAGACCGTCTCGTCAGGCGTCGTCGCACGCTTCGCGATCTGTCCGAGAAGATCGGTGAGCGGCTGCGCGGCAACCGACTTCAGGACGCGATACGGCGGCGTGCCTGGCTCGGGCTGCAGGCGGAGCATCGCCGCACCAGCGCCATCCTGTCCGCGATTGTGCTGTTTCTCCAGCAAAAGCGACAGTTTCACGCCGCCAAAGTCACTCGTACCGTATTTGTCACGGTAAAAAGACGCGCCCTTGCGCAGACGCAGAAGCGCCACGCCACATTCGTGCTTAAGATCGTCGGACATAAGTGCCAGACAATTAGCACCATCCGTGCCAATGCACGTTTCGTGCGATTACCTGAATAAAAACAGCCACTTATGTCCGATTCGGACGCAAGCGGTTTACATTTACTGTCGACCCGGTTTCGGAACGGTCAGGGCGAAAGCGGAATTACAGAGCGACATCACCGCGGCAGACGCGAAGAGGATGCCGGGTCCGAACCGATCGTAGATCCAGCCGCCGAGCAACGCGTAAAAGACCGTGACGACGTGGTTGACGGAAATGCCCGAGGAAAGCGTCGCCGAGAGCTCCTCCTGCGAATCGGACAGCGTCCGCGCATAGAGATTCGTCGCAATCGAACAGTTGGAGAGGATGGCGTCAAGGATGTAGTTGACGCAAACGACCGCCAGGGCGACCGAGGTCGGGAAGAGATCCTTCGAGAAGCCATAGAGAAGGCAGACACCGGCGAGGACGACCGTGTCCCAGATCATCACGTTGCGATAGCCCCAACGATCCACGAGACGTCCGACGAGTCGTCCGCCCCAAAGCGCAGTCAGAAACGCGCTGACCGCGAAAAGGACCGCGACATGACGCGTCTCCAGTCCGTAGGCGTTGATCAGGACGAACGGACCGAAGGTGAAGAACACCTGCTTGCGCGCGCCATAGAAGAGCTCCAGCGCATAGAACTTCGAGTACTTGCGGCGAAAATAGAATTTCGGTCGACGCCTCATGCGTTCACCGGGCTCGGCCTTGCGCATCGAGAAGATGACACTCGCGCCCAACAGCGCGATCACCACCACGAATACGGCATCGTACAGCGTACGGGCGGCGATGCCGTCAAAGAGCCGCGGACCGAAGAAGAACACCGCGGCCGCGATGAGACTGCCCGCGACCGTGCCGGCATTCATCATGCTCGTCATGAAACCGAGCGATTCGCCGCCCTTCCCGTCCTTCGCCAGCATCAGCGAAAGGGACTGGCGGACGGGCATGACGGTGTGTTCGCCCAGGCTCCAGAACGCAATCAGCGCGACGGCACCAGCCCAGGGAACGGAGAACATCAGAAGCCCCGCCGCGAGAATGGAGACGATTGTGCCGATTCGCAGGACGCGCCAATCGGAGAAGCGACTCAACAGCGCCAGGACCGCGACGAGCAACACGCCCGGGATCTCGCGCATGAACTCCAAGACGCCGCGGTCGAAGCCGTTGATGTGATACTCGTCGACGACGAAATTGTGAAATACCGCGTTGAAGCATCCCATGCCGATGCCCCACACGAGAATGCCCGTGAAGAAGGTCCGCGCCCCCGAACCGGGACGGCAGATCTCCAGACAAGTCTTGCGGATGCCCGTGAATTTCATAACGGGCAGAGATTATATCACATCTGTCGGCCGACCCGAGTTTGCCAGTTGAAAATTCCAAAATCGTGTTCTCGACCAAGCCCGCATGCGTTTTTCGCTTGCGGGCTTCATAATAATTATGTGGTTACTCAGAACGGGTTCACTGACGACTTCAACTCCCTGATGTCTCCGTTTGTGTAGATCTTCGCCGGGATCTCGAGGCCGAACGCCTTGAGCAGCAGACCGATTGCGATCGTCTACAACCATAAATTTAGCACCTAAACTGCAAAATGCAAATTAGGTGCTAAATCTTGCCGCATAAAAATGAGCAACTTTCAAAGTCTAGGATGACGTTATCTGTAGGCGGCACAGCCGCACGCAGAAGGGCGCCCAAATGCTGGGGACAGACCCCACCACGGCGGAAATCGACCTCTACCTCAGGGCGATTGAAAGCGCGGGGATGAGGTCACGGCGAATGACCGTGACCGTGCCGAGGTCGTGCCAACGGTCGGCGGCGACGGATTCGATGGCGAAGCGCACGGAGGGTTTGCCGTCCTGCGGATCCCGGATGCCGAGCGCCAGGACGTACTGTCCCTGGGCAAGATCCGTCGGGAGGCGGAAGGTGCCTGCAAACGGACACGTCGGCGCGGGAACGTCATAGGCGTTCGTCGTCTCGTTCCAACGGTCGCCCGGCACCCACGTGCGGATGTCTGTCGAAAAATCCCCCTGCCACACGGTCTCACGGGTCTCGGGATCGAGCAACGCGACCGTCAGCGGCCAGTCGTAATAGAACGGCGCGGAACCGACGTTACGAACCGAGCCCGTGACCGAGAACGAGAAGCCCGGGGACATCACGCGCACGAAATTCACCGTACCGAGCTCGTACCGGTAGCCGAACGCCTTCTGGATACGCGCCGCGCCGGCACGGATCAGGTCGTTCGTCGGATGATAACGCGCCACCCAGCCGAGACCCGTGCAATGCATCCGTCGGATCGTCATCTCCAGGAAGTCCGTATGGACGGGATCCGAAAGCGTGTCGTCCGGACTGTCGCCGGGCTGCGTCGCGTAATTGCCCCAGTCATAGGCCGTCTCGCCCTCGATCGGGGACGTCAGATAGAGTCCCTCGTCGATCCGCTTCTTCATGTTGGCCGCGCCCTGTCCGGTCGACGTCCACTGCTGGATGTGCGCCCAGCTGTCCCAGTAATAGCCGAAGTCGTAGTCCGTGAAGTCGTCCGCACTGCGCACGATCACCTTCTTGTGCTTGAACGCCCGCTTGAAGGCGTCCGCCATCAGCTTCTGCATCTCCACCGACGGATGCGGCGTGTGATGTTCGCCCCACGCGCCATAGATGCCCATCTGCACCCACGCAATGCGCGGATCGTTGTCCCAGCATGCGCCCAGACGCTCGATGAGACGCACCATCCGGTTGGTGAAGACGTCGCCGTCCCAGACGTCCCCTTCCCAGTCCACCTTGTCCGCCATATCCGCAGGATACGAGTATTCGGGCACGTTGCCGTTCTTGCCCGAGCCGTTCTTGATGCGGATGCGCGGAATCACCTTATAGGAGGAATCCGGCAGGACCGCGAACTTCTCGTCGCAGTAGGCGCGGATCTTCTCGATGCCGTCCGCTTCGCACGACTCGATGTCACCCCAGGGAATGTAGAATCGGACAAGCCGTCCGTAATCGCCCTGCGTTCCGTTCTTTGCATCGTAGAGATCGGGACGGAAGCCCTTGAGCGGATTCGGGAACGCTGCATCGGTGACCGCGGGCGCAAACACGCCTGGCGTCAGGTACCGCTGGCAGTCGGCGACGGTCGGCCGACAGCCGTCCTCGCACAGGACCAGGAACGTGCCCTCCTTGCGATCGGAGACGCGATGAATCCGCCAACCTTCGCGCGAGGAGACCGGGATGCCGACAACCCGAGGGGCAAAGGCCAACACGCGCACGTCGCCCGCACGGACGTCCTCCGGCACCAGGACCACGGCATCCTCCTCAAAGCAGAGCTCGGCGCCGACGGTCAGCGGTCCGTTCCGCACGTCGCCAGGCGTCCAGGAGCTGGAGATCGTAACACGGGCCATTCCCTTCTGTCCGTCGAGACGCGTCATGCCGCCGTTGCCGATCCGCGGCAGACCGACGAGTTCGCCGATTTCCAGATCGCTTCCGCAGAGATTGATGTGCGTCCCCTCCGCACAGACGAGACGCGCGAAGCTCATGTTCAGCTCGGACGGCCATTCGGACGGCGGTTGGTCGTTGACCGTCAACAGCCGTCCCGTGCCGCCGTCATCCAGCTTCACGAAATGCGCGGCGTTCGTCTCGCCCGCGACCGGATGCGGATCGTAGGACAGGCCAAGTCCGTCAAACCGCGGACTGAGATCCTGCCGCTTGTACCAATTCGCGGAAAGCGAATAGATGACGATCGGGTTCGGACCCGGCTTCACGGTCGTCGTCCAGACGTTTGCCGCGCTCTTCTCACCGGAATTGCCGAACGGCGTCCATTGTCCGTTGAGCTTCATGTTGATGCGATACGTCTGGTGCATGGCGAACTGCCAGGTCTCGTTCGTCGGGGCGTGGCTCCACAGGAAGCCCTTGTAGACTGCCGCGGTGGCGCGGGTGATGCCGTTGGAGACCACGTTGTCATAACCGCTGAAGACGAGACGCGCGCCATCACGGGACAGATGCCAATCCTCCGCGGCGATCCGGTCCTCGATCCTGTCGCCCTTGCCCGAGCCCCACAGCGACTGGCCAGAGACGTCGGGCCCCTTGCCCATGTCGACGTAGACGGACTCCCAGAGTCCGACATTGCCAGGACGCTCCGGAAGACGGATCGTGCCTTCTCGCAGACGGCTCTCGCCGACGATCCGATAGGGATTGCCGAAGGTCAGCGTCCCCGCGCCGGTCTTATCGATGGCCGAGATTTCCTCACGGACGCGGGCCAGGACGTTCGTACCCGTCCGGCCAAGATAGGAATCGCCTTCAACGGCGTTTGCCGTCAACGCGCCACCGAGAAGCGCCGCGACTACACCCAGGAATCGGCCGTTCATTATTTTCGGATGATTTCGTAGAGGCACGTTGCGTCAGACCGGTCACGCGCGGTATCGGCCGTAAAGGTGAGCCGTCCGTTCTCACATTTCACCGGAATCTCCGCGCGGCGCGAACCATCAGCCGCGAGCGCATGGACGACGTACTCCGTGCCGTTCACGGCCAGAGAGATCTCGGCCTTGCCGACATGCATCAGATGCGGGAGCGCGCCCCACTTCAGAAGCACGGTCTTGGTGCCGTCGGCATAGACCGTTCCCGTGTCCTGCACATCCGTCACGTGCGTCAGCAGCAGGCGCTTCGAATCGACAACGGGCGCTCCGTCGAGCGACGAGACCCAAACAGCCGCCGGTGCCCCGGAGATAGCGGCCTTGAGCGGACCAGCCGCGTGTGCGCCGCCTTCGGCGAAGAAGCCGGCCGTTCGGGGCGTGTCGACGCCGAAGGTTCCCGTCGCGCGGTCGATGAGGACCTGTCCGAGTCCAGGCCGCGAGTCCCCGGCCAGCTTCTGGTAGTAGGCCGTGTCCGTCGAATAGACTTCGGGAAATTCCGCATAATCGGTCGCGAAGGACGGCTTGCCCTTCCCGACCCAGGTGCCGAATTTCGAATGCCAGCCATACCACATGTCGTGGAGATCGGCCTGAGGACCGCAATCGAAATTGCCGCGGAGCCCCTCCTCGGGCAACACGACGGCAAACGTACGGTCGAGCGGCTTGAGGTCCCGGCGGAGGTAGAGCGCGACAACGGCGCGTTCTGTCATACGCTGGAGCGGATCGCGCGAGACGTCGAAATAGGTCATCGGCTTCGACTCCAGTAGCGCCCCGGCGTCATGGGCCCACGCGAAGCGCCAGATGCCATCGTATTCCTGAAGGGCCGCCTGGGCGCCCAGCATCATGCCGCCGACGCCGCGGTACTGACCAGGACCGGAATAGTTGAATTCCGTCAGCGTGAACGGACGATCCAGGAGACGATGCTTGACGACGGCCTCGAATCCGGCGGCCTTGCTGCGGACGGGGTTCGTGTTCGGACACTTGCTCGGCAGACGCCAGGACTGCTCGAGGAAGGACGGATGATCCACATAGAAATGGTCGTCGACATAGTCGTATTCCTGGCGCGGCAGCTGGTACTGGATCGGATTCTTCCAGCACGAGAGATCTGTCAACAGGACTTCGCTCTTGATCTCCTCTCGGACGAACCTCTTCATCCGACGCGCGAAACGAAGTTCGACATCGGCGAGGAAGAGGCAGAAGGCCGCGTTCTGGCGCGAGTTCTCCCAGCAGTTGTCCGGGATCGCCTCCGTGATGTCCGCATACTGCGTCGCATCCTTCTCCTTGTGGTCGGCGAGCCATTTGCGCCAGGCGTCCATCGCTTCAGGGAGGGACTTCATGAACCCATAGCCGCGGTTGCCGGGATTGCCCTCGTTGACGAGCGCGAGGAAGGCGAGGGCGGGTTCGTCGGCCCAGCGCCGTCCCGTCTTCGGATTGACGTGATTCAAGAATTCACGAGAGAACGCCAGATAGTTCTGGAAGGCACCCTCGTGGAAAAGGACCAGCTCCTTGAAGTCCTGCATGCCGACGACGCCGTCACGGTCGATGCCGCAGGAGCGATACGGAACCTCACGCGAGACGAAAAGGTCGGTCGTGAGATAGACACCGCGCGCGATGCAGGCGTTCAGCAGGTTATCGAGTTCCGCCATGCGTTCGGGCAGGATGCGCGTGCCGTCCGCCTTGTCGCAGAGCACGCGCTCATAGTGATGGATGCGCAGCGCATTGTAGCCCGTACGAACGAGGCGGTCGACCAGCTCTTCGGCGGCGGATGCGCTCATGTAATTCGCCGAGAAGCAGAGGTTGACGCCGTAGAAGCGCTGGGGGACGCCGGGCTTCTGCGCGAATTCGAAGTGCTGTCCGCGGCGGACGACGCGTCCGTATTTGCCCGCGGGCGCTTCAATCCATCCAAGCGCCGAGAAGTCGAGCGCCGAGCCAGGCACGATCTTCGTCGTATCCTTCATCGGCACCCAGACATCGGTCGGTTCGATTGTGAGCGGACCCTTCACGACCTCGGCAACGCCGTCCGGTGCGGAAACGGTAAGGCTAATCGTCCGACGCTCGCCCGCCTTGAGTCCGCAGTCACCGAGCGGAAGGCGCAGCGAAAAGTCCTTGCCGCCCCACTTGCGGTTATCCTGAAGTTGGACGGTCGAGTTCTCCGACAGGCCAAGGGAGAGCTTCGGGCGAGTTGATTCGATTCGGACGGATTCGCTCGTCCAGCTGCCGAGCCAGGGCTTAGGAGTTTGTTCGAGGGGAAGCGAGACCTTCGTCTCTCCAAGCGCGAGCGATCCGCCGGCGTAGCACTCCGTCGGAAGCGAAGCGGAAAGGAAGAGACCTTTGCCGTCGAAGTCGTGTCGGATGTCGAAAGTCCAGCGGGCCGACACCTTTCCATCGACGAGAGTAGCCGAAAGGCGTCCTTCGACGACAACCGGGCCGTCCTTCTTTTCGCGGATCTCAAACAAGACCGTGCCGTCCTTCTCGGGGTACCAGGCCCCCTTGAGAGAACACTCTCGCCAATCGGCGTTCATGAGACGGGGCTGGATCGAGACCTTCGCGTCTTCAAAGCGCAACACACCGCCATGTTTGACGGCGGCGACTTCCGCGGCGTGCGAAAAGACGCCGAACACCATGACTGACAAGAGGATAAGACCATTCTTCATGTCCCGATTATAACACACGATGCGTACAAGACCAAATACTCAAAGGTGTAAAGGAAAACGAGGCGCACGGAAAACCGTGCGCCTCGTTCGGATCAAACTGAATTCTCCGATTAGTAGAGGAACAGCATGTCGCGGTACTTCGGCAACGGCCACTTCGCATCGGAAACCTTGTGCTCGAGCGTATCGACCGTGGTACGGAGCGCCTTCATCGCGCAGAGGACCGCTTCCATGTCGGTGCCGACGAGCGCGGAATCCAGCTTCTTGATGTTGGCCTTGAGGTTGTCCATGCCCGAACCGATCTCCACGAGGTCTTCCTTGAGGGCGCAGGTGCCGGAGCTGACACCGACCTTCTCGGCCAGCGCGAAGGCATTGACGGTCTCGGCGTACTCGGACTTGACAGCCGGGAGGATCATCTCAGAGGCCATGTCACGGGCGCAAGTGCCCTCGATGCGGACGCGGGTCGCGTAGTCCTCGAGGAGAATCTCGTAGCGGCTCTTGAGTTCGCGCTCGGACATGACGCCGTACTTCTTGAAGAGGGCGGCATTTTCCTTCTTGGTGAGCGCCTGGAGGGCCTGCAGCGTGTTGGTCGCGTTGGGGAGTCCGCGCTTCGCGGCCTCTTCGATCCAGCCGGCCTCGTAGCCGTTGCCGTTGAAGATGACGCGCTTGTGCGTCTTCAGGATGTCCTGGAGGATCTTCTGCAGCGCGGAATGGAACGCAGCCGTGTGCTCGCCGGGCTTCGCCTTGCCAGCGGCGCCGGACTTCTCGAGCTCGATCGCGATACGCTCGACTGACTCCGCGACAATCGTGTTGAGGACCATCGTCGGACCGGCGCAGCAGACACTGGAACCCGGGGCGCGGAACTCGAACTTGTTGCCGGTGAAGGCGAACGGCGAGGTACGGTTGCGGTCCGTCGCGTCCTTCGGGAGGATCGGCAGGATGTCCACGCCGAGCTTCATCGAATCGTTCTTCTTCGACTTGGAGGTCGCGCCCTTCTCAAGGCGCTCCACGACTTCGGCGAGCTGGTCGCCGAGATAGATCGAGATGACGGCCGGCGGCGCTTCGTTCGCACCGAGACGGTGGTCGTTGCCGGCACCCGCGACGGCGGCGCGGAGGATGTCCGCATGCTTGTCGACGGCCTCGATGATCGCGCAGAGAATCGTCAGGAAGATCGCGTTCTCGTCCGGATTGCTGCCCGGATCGAGAAGGTTCTTACCGCCATAGCTGACGGACCAGTTGTTGTGCTTGCCCGAACCGTTGATGCCCGCGTAGGGCTTCTCGTGCAGGAGGCACTTGAGGCCGTACTTCTCGGCGACGTTGCGGAGCGTGTCCATCACCAGCATGTTGTGGTCGGACGCGAGGTTCAGCTCCTCGAACTGCGGCGCGAGCTCGAACTGGGCCGGAGCGACCTCGTTGTGACGGGTCTTCGCCGGGATGCCGAGCTTCCAGAGCTCCTTCTCGACGTCGTTCATGAACGAGAGGATGCGATCCGGAATCGTGCCGAAGTAGTGG
>CALZAJ010000015.1 GCA_945613785.1 uncultured Verrucomicrobiota bacterium
CCGCGGGCGACTGTGCGCGTCCGAACCTGAAGCAGGCGGTCATCGCCGCGGGGGACGGTGCGATTGCGGCGCTCGAGGCCCAGCGGTATCTGGCCTCCCTGTAAGATGCCTGTGCTATAATATCCGTCCATGAAATATGCGGTAGGATTGTCCGGTGGAGTCGACTCGAGCGTCGCGGCGATGCTTCTCAAGGAGCAGGGCCACGAGGTGGTCGGCATCACGATGAAGCTCTGGCGCGACGGCGTCTACAAGGGCGGTGATCGGGACGCCTGTTTCGGCGCGCATGAGATCGAGGACATCGAGACGGCGCGGAAGCTCGCCGAGAAGCTGGGCATCGACTATCGCGTCTTCGATTGTTTCGACACCTACAACCGCGAGGTGATCGCCTATTTCCGCGAGACGTACCTGAGCGGCAAGACGCCGAATCCGTGCGTTCGTTGCAATGCGATGCTGAAGTTCGGGCTCTTGCCGCGGCTGGCACGCGAATCGGGTCTGGCGTTCGACAAGTTCGCGACGGGGCACTATGCGCGCATCGTGGAACGGAACGGACGCCATGGCGTCGCGCGTGCCGCGGACGGATCGAAGGATCAGAGCTACTTCCTCTATCGTCTGTCCCAGGAGCAGCTCGCGACGAGTGAATTTCCGCTCGGGGGCTACACGAAGAAGGAGATCCGCGAGCTGGCGCGTGCGCGCGGGCTCGTCACGGCGGAACGTCCCGACAGCATGGACTTCTATTCGGGCGATCAGAACGAGCTCATCGGCGAGCCGGACCGGGAGGGCGAGATCGTCGATCTCTCGGGCAAGGTCCTCGGCAAGCACAACGGCTTTTGGCATTACACGATCGGTCAGCGCAAGGGGCTCGGCATCGGCGGCGGGGTTCCGTTTTACGTGATCGATCTCAATGCGTGCCGCAATCAGGTGATCATCGGGCGTGCGGACGATGCGGTGAAGACATCGCTGGAGGTCGTCGACCTCGTCTATGGGACGCTCGATCCGTCCGCGGCGGATGAGGCGGTCCCGTGTCGGGTGAAGGTCCGTTCGGCGGGCCTCCCGAAGGGTCCGGCGGTCCTGAAGGGCACGCGCTGCGAATTTTCCGAGGGCATTGCGGGCATTGCGCCTGGCCAGAGCGCGGTCTTCTACGCAGCTGATTCGGACGAGATCCTGGCGGGCGGCGTGATTGCGCGGGAAGTGTAGACGCGGCGTCCTCTCTGCGTCTCGGCGAAAAGATTTCCACTGAACCGGTTTCGTCTGGTTGGCGTTCAATAGGCTGTATGAAAAAGAATCTTCTTTTAGCGGTTTTCACGTGCGCCCTCGCAGCGTTTGCCGATAACGTGTCGGGAACGAACGAAGTTCAGACGCTCGGTACAATTACCGTTGAGGCGTCCGCGCTCTCGCGGTATCGTCCGGAGACGGTGAACGGCGGTTCATTCACCGATCTCCCGCCTGAGAAGCTTCCTTCGGTGGTGGATATGCTGACGGAAGATTTCATTCGCGAGCACAACCCGACCGATCTTCATGATCTCATGCGCTTTGTTCCGGGTATTGAGACAGGCGGCAAGTCTCTGCTCATCCGTCAACCGGGCACATTCTCCATCCGTGGCATGGGCGGCAGTGAGCCGGCCTTTGACGGCGTGGTGCCGATCGGGAGTGGTGCGGGCCTCTTCATGGATCCGTTCCTGATGGAGCGCGTCGAAGTCGTCAAGGGTCCGATTGGTTCTCTTGCGGGTGGAGCGGGCGCGCAGCAGAACAATTCAGGCGCGGGCGGTTCGGTCAATCTCTACCTCAAGGGCGCCCACTTCGGTGACAGCGAGCGCATTTTCCAGGAGAACACCTCGATCGGACGCAACACGTGGCGTCAGCGTGGCATGATTGACGCGAACGAGGTCCTGTCCGAAGACGCGTTTGCCGTGCGTGTGATCGGCGCCTTCGACGTCTATTCGCCGACGTATTGCAATCTGGGTTCTCAGAAGGGCGCGGATCCGCGTCAGTCGTACACGATCGCACCTTCGTTCGTTTGGAAGCCTGCGGAGAACGTGACGTTCGGACTGAAGACGATGTTCCAGAAGACGGATCAGCCGAGCTACATTGGCGTGCCGGTCTGGCAGGGCCGTCCTGGCGCGAACTACGGCTGGTACGAGTCGTCGTGCCGGAAGGGTGACCGTTCCAAGTACGCGTCGATGTACATCAACCCGTATGTTGACTGGCAGGTGACGGATGACTGGCTTCTGAAGCTGGGCGGCGCCTTTGCCTTCTCCGATTGGGAGCAGACGACGCGCGAGCCCTACATGAACAACGCCGAGGCGGCGGAGTTCTATCAGACGGGTGCGTGGACTTCGGGCGGGAAGTACATGACGTCAAGCTTCTCGCAGTCAGAGCGCATCAACCGCAACTATAACGTCTATGCGCGTTCGGTCTACACGAAGGAGGAGCTTCCCTGGGGCTTTCGCAACAGTCTTGTCGTGCAGCCCGACTTCTATTACCGCGAGTCGACGAGCGGCTTCGGCGCGCCGGTCTCTCGTTACGGCGTGACGTTGCAGGACTCGGTCGGCTGGGGCTGGGTGACGCTTCTCGGCGGCGTCCGCTGCGACTATTTCCGCGAGAACCAGCAGACGGCGTCCTCGACCGATTCGAGGACGGGCGAGAAGACCTATACGCACTACCGGCACTGCGACGAGACGGCGTTCTCGCCGCGTGGCGGGCTCACGATCCAGCCGCTCGACTGGCTTGTCTTCTTCGCGAATCTTTCCGAAACGGTGACGCCGACTCTCGGCTACCGCGATTCGGACGGGACCCGTCTGACGGATCCGTGGACCGCGATGCAGTATGAAGGCGGCTTCCGTCTTCGTCCGGTCGAGAAGCTTTGGCTCTCCGCCTCATACTATCACATTACGCAGGAGAACACACCCGTTGCCGAGACGGTGGGCAACGACACCTTCTATCGCTTCGAGGGCAAGAACCGTTCCGAGGGCGTGGAGCTTTCTCTCTCTGGTGACATCACGGAGAACTGGACGGTGATGGCGATGTACGCCTACAACCGGTATCGTGACTGCAACGCGGCGACCGAGGTCTTCCGTCGCAACCCGAACCATTCGTTCATGCTCTCGACCTCTTACCGTTTCGACTGCTGTGACCTCCTGCGCGATGTCGTCATCGGCGGGTCTTACCGGTTCCGTTCGAAGAGCTATGCGACGTTCCGCGGCTCGTTTGTGGACGACCACCTCTACTTCGACCAGAGCCACGTCTTCGACATCAACTGCTCGATTCCGCTCAACAAGGTCGGACTTCCTGAGAACTGGATCCTGACGCTCGGCGTCCGCAACCTCTTCGGCGAGAAGTATTTCGAGTCCGCCCGTCACTACTACGAGTGCCTCGTGGGCGAACCGCGCACGTTCGAGATTGGCGTGCGCGCCACGTTCTGACGACTCAACGCATGGGCGAAGTATTTGATATACTTTGGCCATGACTTCAATCCTGTTCGCGGCTGTCGCCGCAACCAATCTGCAGATCACGGTGACGGCCTCGCCCATTGCGCGCGAGGAGCTGTTCACCGTGGACGGTGCCGAGGTTTGCACCGTGGGGGCGGATCAGACCTCGCGGTTGACGGCGCAGGACCTGCCGACGGTGCTCCGCTCCGTGCCGGGCGTCTCCGTCTCCCGTTATTCCCCGATCGGTGCGTATGGTGGTGCCCAGGGGGGGAGCATCTACATTCGGGGCACGGGCGAATCGCGTCCGGGCTCTTCGCTGACGGTCTTCCAGGACGGCGTCCCGACGGTCGGCAGCTTCTTCGCGCATCCGCTGATGGATCTCAACCCGATCGATTTCTCCGAGACCCTTGAGGTCGTCAAATCGCCGCGTCCGCGGACGGTTCCCAATGCCTTTTCGGCGGTGGAGATGACGACCTGGCGTCAGCGTGACGAGGGGGCTGCGGGGGAAGCGGACGTGGCTTACGGACGCTTCTCGACGCTGGTCGGAAGTTTGAAGGCGGGCGTCAAGGAGGGTCCGTTTGATGCCGCGGCCGGCGCGGCCTACCGTTACTCCGAGGGCAAGCGTGACCACAATACGGCGGAGCTCCGCAATGCCTTCGTGCGCGCGGGGGCTGAACTCGGCGAGAACGACTATCTGACGTTCATCTACCATCGTGCCGAATCGAAGGTGGAGGATCCGGGGCCGAAGGGTTTTCCGACACCGGTTCGTGACCGTTTCGATACGGACCTCGATTCCTATGCGGTCCGTCTCGTGTCCGATCACGAATATGTGCAGGGCAGCTCGCTCGTTTACGTGACGGACGGACGTATTCGCTGGCACAAGGATCACATTTCGGACACGAACCGGAACTCGCCCTCTGGCTGGTCGAAGACGGACTGGCAGACGTGGGGTTATCGCGGACTTTACGACCTCTGCCTGTCCGACTTCACGCTTTCGCTCGGACTCGACGAAATGGTCGAGCGCGGACGGACGCGCACGATCAACGAGGCGACGGGGCGGGCGACGTGGGAGCCCGGCACGAAATACGATTACCTGACTTCGCCTTATGCCGGTCTGCGCGCTGATTTCCAGACGGGCGAGGACTGGACGCTGACGCCGTCCGTCGGCGCGCGTTATCACTTCATGAGCGACCTGCACGGCGAGTGGGCGCCTGCAGCGGCCCTGTCCTTCGGTCGCAAGGAATTCGGCGTGTTCGCATCCTATGCGCGCGCGGTCCATTATCCGGGCCTGGTCTTCCGTGCGAACACGACGGCCTGGGACGAGCTGGAGGCGGAGACGATGGACACCTTCACCCTGGGCGTCCGAGCCGCCTACGAGGATCTCGTGAAGGTCCATGTCGCCGCGTTCCGCAATGAGATTCGCGACCGTTTTGATCTCGATGCGGCAGGCCAGTACCACAATGCGAGCGACCTGAAGGCGAACGGGATCGAGGCGACGGTGCGGGTGACGCCGACAGAGGATCTCGGTGTCTTCGTCTGCGCGACGTACACGATTCCTGAAACGGCCCATGTCTCGCGTCTTCCCGAGGCGACGGGCGTGGTCGGCGGAAGCTGGCGATTCCTCGAGTACTGGCATCTGGATGCGGACGTGAAGTACAGTTCGTCGATGTATGCGTATTCGACGCGCTCCGCCGATCCGTCCGACCTTTCGAAAGTGCCGTGCTATTGGACGCTCAACGTGCGGCTCGCGTGTGATTTGCAGGCCTTCTCGCCGCTTGATGGAGAGATCTACCTCGCGGGCGAGAACGTGCTGAACCGCCGTTACGAGTATTTCCCAGACTATGAGATGCCCGGGGCGATGGTCTATGTGGGTGTGAAGCTCAAGTTCTAGGTGAACCGTCGGACGGCGGGCGGCGTTCAACGACATAGAAGGAGTAAACTCGAAAATGGAAGCTTTGAAGGCGACGGGCGTGTGCCGCAAGTACGGCAACCAGGAGGTGCTGAAGGATTTCGGACTGACGCTGGAGGCGGGTGAATTCGTCGCGTTGATGGGTCCGAGCGGCAGCGGCAAGTCGACGTTTCTTCATCTCGCGGCGGGCTTGTTGTCGGTCGACGCCGGTTCGATCGTGATCGGCGAGAGGGATGTTGTCGGAATGTCCGATGCCGCTGCGGCCAGGTTCCGTCGCCGTCACGTCGGCGTGGTCTTCCAGCAGTTCAACCTGCTCAACGAGAAGACGGTCAAGGAGAACGTGATGATGCCGCTCCTCCTGGATGGCTCGGGCCGGACAGCCGAACTCCAGCGCCGAGCGGAGCTGCTGCTGCGCAGGCTCGGTCTGATGGGTCAGGAGGAGAAGCGTCCCGAGCAGCTTTCGGGCGGCGAACAGCAGCGTGTCGCTTTGGCGCGTGCGCTGATCGCGGAGCCTGAGATTGTGTTGGCGGACGAGCCGACGGGCAATCTCGACGCGAAGGCGGCGAAGGAGATCTGCAAGCTGCTCAAGGAACTGAATGCTGCGGAGAAGAGCGCGATTCTTGTCGTCACGCATGATCCGGTGGTGGCGGCTTGTGCGAAGAGGGTCCATTTCCTGAAGGACGGATGCATCGTCGCGTCGCATGAGACGAATGGCGATCCCGAGAACGTGTCCAAGCTCTACCTGGAGACCTATCGGTGAAAGCGAGACACATTTGTGCGGTCGCCGGCGTGGCGCTGGCCGTTGGGCTGGTTGTCTTCATGCATTCGCTGGCGAAGTCTAACGATCACCAGGGCCTGACGTTTGCGCGGCAGATGCTGTCGGCCCTCCCGATCGAGGCGGGTGCGAAGGTCACGATGCTGGCGCCTGACTATCGCCCAGACGGACGCCCCCTGCAGGGTCCGCCCCTGCGGGCAGTCGTCGCGACGCGGACCGATGCGTCCGTTCCAGACGGCGGGATTCTCGTCTCGAAGGCGTTGTTCGCGCAGCGTAAGATGGTCCCGCCGGCCGTCGGCACCGAACTGACTTTCACGGGCCGCCAGGGCGCCTATGTGCTAAAGGTCTCGGGTGTCCTTGACTGGGACCGTCCGGTCCGCGGCTATCCGAATGCCTATGTGTCGGAGAAGACCGCGGCGGATATTGCGGAGACGTGGAATGGCTGGGAGCCCAAGACGGCTGAAGAGCTCGCGCCGGGATTCACGGGGGATGACGGACGTAATCTCGGTCGCGTTCAGCCGTTGCTCCTTTGGGCGGCCTTCCTGACGGCACTGGCGTTGATCGTCAATTCCGTCTTCCTGTCATTGGAGGCGAAGCGCCGCGACCTGGCGATTCTGCGCGTGCTCGGTCTGACGCGCGCCGGCGTGATGCGTCGGACCGCGTGGGAGGCCCTGACGCTGGCCCTCGCGGGCGCGGCGGTCGGTTCGCTCCTGGCCGTTCTCTGCACGAAGGGCTATGTTGCTTATGAGCGGACGCTCTTCCCGGTCGGTCCCGCGTACGCCTGGCGCTCGGTGGGCATGGCTTTCGTCTGTGCGCCGCTGGCGGCCATCGTCGCTACGGTGCTGACCCTGCGTGCGTCCTTGTCGGTGAAGCCGCTCGAGGCGGTGTCGAGTCGTCTGCCGCGCAAGCGCCTCTTCGGCACGCTCGTCGCCTTTGCCGTCGGCTTTGGCGCCTTTGTCGCGGTCGAGGTCTGGGGTGCCTCGCTGATGCGCTCGTTCGTGCCGTCGACGGAATGGCCGGATGCGATCGTCTCCATTCTCCCCGCGGGTGTCTCGAGCTTTGAGATCGAGAACCTGCAGGGCAAGCTCCCGGGCGTTCGTCGCATCCACGAGCTTGCGCCGCTACAGCTCGACATCCTTCCCAAGGAGGAGCTGAAGGGCCCGCAGGGTCCGGGCCTGCGGGGTCCGAACTATCGCAACGCGCTGCTTCTGGCGAGTGACTGGTTGCCCGAGTTCAAGTTCGTCGCGGGCGACCGAAAGTCGGCCGAGGAAGCGCTGAAGGCGGGCGACAACTGTGTGATCACCGAGATGATGGCGCGTGCCCGTAACCTGAAGATGGGGGACGGGATCAGGCTCGACTGTCAGCACGGTCTCACGAACACGCTCACCGTCGTGGGCATCGTTGACCTCAACTGGCATCTCGTCACGAGCCGCGGACTCGTTCGCGGACTGAACCGCAAGCCGGTCAATACGGACGGACCGCTCTTCGTGTCCTTCGACACACTGGACGCCTGCGATCCGCCTCCGTCGGCGGTGGTGAACATGACGCATCTCTGGCTCGACTACGAACCCGAGTTCCTGGCCTCGAACGGTGTGTTCGCCGCGGGACGGTCGGTCGAGAAGGAAATCGTCGCGGCATTGGGCGGGGCTGACCTCCTTTCCGAAGACGGCGAAGTGCGCGGCAACAACGTCCAGCTTCACATGCGCGATGAGGTGTCGGACGGCACGCTGGCGCACGGAGACGAGATGATCGGCTCGATGGCCCGCATCCCGTACGTCTTTCTCGCGGTCATCACACTCGGCTTCATGGCGATGCTGGTCGCGAGCGCAGATGGACGTAAGAAGCAGTTTGCGATCTTGCGTGCGATCGGTGCGACTCGATTCCAGCTGGCCCGGATCCTGATCCGCGAGGCACTTCGCGTGGCCGTGGGCGGACTGGTCGTGGGCGGACTCGTCGGTGCCGCGGCGGGCTGGCTCTTCACGTCGGTCACGCGTGCGGCCATGGCGAATTGGGGCCTGCCCCCGGCGTTCTCCGTCCCTTGGGTGCCGATTGCCGAAGGCGCGGCGGGTGCGATCCTGCTGGTGCTGCTGGTGGCGGTTCCGACCTCGCTCGTCCTGATCGGACGGGTGACGCGGCGCTGAAAATTTTCGATTCCCCGTTGACAGCGCGGCGTTTCGTGTGCTATCATTCGCATCAAATGAACTTCATCAAGAACAACAATTGGTGGTGGCGCCTGGCTTACGAAGCGAGGTGAACCCTGTTGTTGTCCTGATTGCCCGAAAGGGATGAGAGAAACGGCCCCGCTTCGAAAAGGAAGCGAGGCCGTTTTCGTTTGAGGAAGTCGAGAGTTTGAAAGAGGTGACAAAATGCTGAAGATGCTGACTGAAGAAGAATTCGTGAAGCGCACCGCAGGCGGCGCGCGCACGCCGATCTTCCGCGAGTTCCTGGCGGACCGCGAGACGCCCGTTTCGGTGCTGACGCGTGTGGCGGATGACGAAGCGGTGTTCCTGCTCGAGTCCGTCGCCGGCGGTGAAGCGGTCGGACGCTATTCCTACCTCGGCATCGACCCCTCTGCGACGTACGAGGAGAACGCGGGATGGAATCCGCTTCCCGAGCTCCGCACGTATGTCGCGGACCGTCCGTTCCAACCCGCGCCCGAACTGCCGTCCCTGCAGGGCGGCGCAATCGGCTACTTCGCCTACGACGTCGTCCAGACGTTTGTGCCGCGCGTCGGACTGAAGCGCGAGGAGGGGACGCCGACGGCCTCGTTCCTCGTCACCGATACGCTCATCATCTTCGATGCCGTCCGTCAGACGGTGATCGTCTCCAAGGTGACGGGCGTCGAGAACGGCGATGCGCATGCGACGTATGTGAAGACGATGAATGCGATCGACGCGATTTTTCGCCGGCTTCTGTCCGCTGAGTCGATCGCGAAATACGTCTCGACGCGTGTGAAGCCCGCGAATCCGACGGTCAGCGAGTTCAAGCCTGAGATGACCGCCGAAGAGTTCGAGGAGATCGTCCTCAAGTGCAAGGCGGCGATCAAGGCGGGCGAGATCATCCAGATCGTCCCCTCCCAGAAGTTCACTGCCGAGACGGACATTCCGGCGCTTTCGCTCTACCGCGCGCTCCGCATGGTGAATCCCTCGCCGTACAACTTCTTCCTCAAGCTTGGTACGAAGACGCTCATCGGCTCGTCGCCCGAGGAGCTCGTCAAGCTCGAGAAGAGCGTCGCCTCGACGTGTCCGATCGCCGGTACGCGTCCCCGCGGCAAGACGCCGGCCGAGGACCTTGCGCTCGAGCAGGAGCTGTTGGCCGACCCGAAGGAGCGCGCCGAGCACGTGATGCTCGTCGACCTCGGCCGCAACGACCTCGGCCGCGTCTGCAAGATCGGCACGGTGAACGTCGAGAAGTACGCTTACATCGAGCGCTATTCGCACGTGATGCACATCGTCTCGACGGTCTCGGGCAAGCTGACGGACCAGATGGACGCCTTTGACCTTCTGGAGGCGACCTTCCCCGCCGGCACGCTCTCGGGTGCGCCGAAGGTGCGTGCGATGGAGCTGATCGCCGAGTTCGAGAAGTCCCCGCGCGGCATCTACGGCGGCGCGGCGGGTTATTTCAGCTATACGGGCGACATGAACTTCGCGATCGTCATCCGCACGATGATCCTCGAAGGGAAGAAGCTCGTCATGCGCGCCGGCGCCGGCATCGTCGCCGACTCGGATCCGCTCAAGGAATACCAGGAGACGATCAACAAGTCCAAGGCCATCTTCGCCGCCGCGAAGTTCGCAGCCACGCTGTGAAGGAGTTCTTATGATTCTGATGATAGACAACTACGATTCGTTCACCTACAACATCGTCCAGGACCTGGGGATGCTGGGTGCGGACGTGAAGGTCGTGAAGAACGACGCGGCCACGGTCGACGAGCTCGAGGCGATGCAGCCGGCTGCCGTCGTGTTCGGCCCGGGCCCGGGCAATCCCGATTCCGCGGGTGTCACGCTCGCAGCGATCAAGCGCTTCGCCGGCAAGGTTCCGATCCTCGGCGTCTGTCTCGGGCACCAGTCCATCGCCCAGGCCTTCGGCGGCAAGATCATCGGCGCGAAGTGCCTCATGCACGGTAAGACGTCCGCGCTCAAGCACGACGGCAAGGGACTCTTCAAGGGCATCCCGCAGGGCATGCTCGCGATGCGCTACCATTCGCTGGCGGTCGAACGCGCGACGCACCCCGACTGCTTCGAGATCACGGCCGAAACCGACGACGGTGAGATCATGGGCCTACGGCACAAGACGCTGCCGATCGAATCGCTCCAGTATCACCCCGAGTCCATCGGCACACCCGACGGCATCAGACAGCTGCAGAACTTTCTCGACCTGGTGAAGGAGTTCCACGCATGATTCTCGAAACACTCAAGAAGGCGCAGCTCGGACAGCACCTCACGGCAGACGAAGCCTACGGCACGTTCCGCGAGATCATGGGCGGCGAAGTCGAGAACCCCGTGTTGATCGCGGCGCTCCTGACGGCGATGCAGATGAACGGTCCGACGAACGAAGAGGTGACGGGCGCGGCCCGCGCGATGCGCGGGGCGGGCGTCAGGGTCGCGGCGCCCGCGGATGCCGTCGATATCGTCGGTACGGGCGGTGACGGTTTCGGCACATTCAACTGCTCGACGACCGCCGCGCTCATTGCGGCCGGTGCGGGCGTGACGATCGCCAAGCACGGCAACCGCGCCTCGACGTCGAAGTCTGGTTCGGCGGATTGCCTTGCGGCGCTCGGTTACGATCTCAACAAGACGCTCGACGAGGTGGCCGCTTCGATTGCGACGAACGGCATCGGCTTCTGCTTTGCGAACGTCTGCCATCCCGCGATGCGGTTTGCCGCACCGATCCGTCGCGCGCTCCCGTTCCGGACGATCTTCAATCTGCTCGGTCCGCTCACGAACCCCGCGGGTGTCACGCGTCACGCGCTCGGCGTCTATGCTCCAGACGTGATGCCGCTTTACATCGGCGCGCTGAAGGCGCTCGGCGCGAAGAAGGCGCTCGTCTTCTGCGGTCCGGACGGACTCGACGAGCTCGGTCTGGCGGCGCCGTCGCAGGTGTCCGAGCTGAACGAGGACGGAACGGTCCGGGGCTATACAGTCGATCCGAAGGATTTCTTCGGCGCGTATGCGCCGATTGCCGCGATCGTCGGCGGCACGCCGGAGGAGAATGCCTCGATCACGCGCCGCGTCCTGGACGGCGAGAAGGGCGCCTATCGCAATGCGGCGGTGCTGAATGCGGCGGCGGCCATCGTCGCCGGCGGCAAGGCCGCGACAATCGCCGAGGGCGTGAAACTCGCCGAAGCGGCAGTCGACAGCGGCGCGGCGCTCAAGAAGCTGGAGCTACTGGTGATGCGAGGGAAATGAAACCGCAAAGGTCGCAGCGGTCTCAAAGGAGAGTGTCATGAACATTTTGGAAGAACTCACAGAGCTGCGCAGACAGGATGTTGCTCGGGCGGAGAAGGTTCGCGATTTCGCAGCGGCGTTCTCCGGGCCCGGACTCCATGTCATTTCGGAGCTGAAGAAGGCGAGCCCGTCAAAGGGATTGATCCGAGAAGATTTTCGGCCCGCCGATCTCGCTCGGGAGCTGACGGACGCCGGCGCTGCGGCTCTGTCCGTATTGGCCGAGCCGCATAAATTCCTCGGGGGTGAAGAGAGCGTGCGAATCGCACGGGCCAATACGGATCTGCCGATTCTGTTCAAGGACTTCGTGTCGACGCGCTATCAGATTCTTCGTGCCAGGGCCTGTGGCGCTGACGCTGTTCTGTTGATTGCCGCTGTTCTTGGGGATGTTGAGATGTCAGATCTACTCTCCTATGCCAGATCGCTTGGCATGGAGGCGTTGGTTGAAACACACACGGAGGACGAAATCTCCCGGGCGGTCGGAGTTGGTGCGAAGATCATTGGCGTGAATTGCCGTGACCTAAAGACGTTTCACACCGATCCTTCGATTACGGCCGGGTTGATCCGTCTGATTCCCGAGGGTGTTGTCCGAATCGCAGAAAGCGGTATGAGGTCAAAGGAAGATTTGAGACTCTTGCGCGCGGCCGGAGCTGACGGATTCCTGATTGGAGAAGCTTTGATGAGAGAGCCTTCTCCCGGGGCGAAGCTGAAGGAGTTGATCGGATGATGAAACCACAATGGACGCAGAGAACACAAAGACCTTTGCGGACTTTGCGAACTTTGTGGTTCCGATATGATTTAAGGAAAGGATAATGCATGAAGCCGAACGGACACTTTGGCCCCTATGGCGGGCAGTATGTGGCGGAAACGCTGATGGGACCTCTCGCGGAGCTCGCGAAGGCCTATGACGAAGCGAAGCAGGATCCGGAGTTCCAGCGCGAATTCCAGGCGATCCTCAAGGAGTATGTCGGACGCGAATCGCCGATCACGGTGTGCCGTCGTCTCTCCGAGAAGCTCGGGGGCGCGACGATCGTCCTCAAGCGCGAGGACCTCAATCACACGGGCGCCCACAAGGTGAACAACACGATCGGCCAGGCGCTGCTCGCCAAGCGCATGGGCAAGAAGCGTCTCATCGCGGAGACGGGTGCGGGTATGCATGGCGTCGCGACGGCGACGGTCGCCGCGCTCCTGGGCATGCCGTGCGATGTCTACATGGGCGCAATCGACGTGAAGCGTCAGGCTCCGAACGTGCAGCGCATGCAGATGCTCGGCGCGCGCGTCGTGGCGGTCGAGGAAGGTTCTGCGACGCTCAAGGACGCGATGAACGAAGCGCTCCGCGACTGGGTCACCAACTGCGACGACACGTTCTACGTGATCGGCACGGTGGCGGGTCCCTATCCGTATCCGGACATGGTCCGTGACTTCCAGCGCGTGATCGGCGACGAGGCGCGTCGCCAGTGCCTCGAAAAGTTCGGACGTCTTCCGGACCAGGCGATTGCCTGCGTCGGCGGCGGTTCGAACGCGATGGGTCTCTTCGCGGGCTTCCTCGACGACAAGGACGTGAAGCTTGTCGGCGTCGAGGCGGGCGGCAAGGGCATTGCGTCGGGCGAGCATGCCGCGTCCATCAACGGCGGACGCCTCGGCGTCCTCCACGGGTCGAAGACGATGCTCCTGCAGACGGATGTCGGCAACATCATCGACACGTATTCCGTCTCGGCGGGACTCGACTATCCCGGCGTCGGACCCGAGCACTGCTGGCTGCACGATACGGGCCGTGCGGAATACTCGGTCATCTGCGATGACGAGGCGATTGCCGCGTTCGACGATCTCTGCCGCTACGAGGGCATCATTCCTGCGCTCGAGTCGAGCCATGCGCTCGCAGAGGCGATCAAGCGTGCGCCGACCCTGCCGAAGGAGACGATCCTTCTCGTCAACCTCTCGGGTCGCGGCGACAAGGACATGGAGAACATCATGGCCTATAAGAAAGCCCATGCGGGGGTCTGATTGTCTGATTGTTTGATTTTTCTCAGAGGATTTGAATATGTCCGATCGAATTACCAAGTGTTTTGCCAAGGCCAAGGCGGAGGGACGCGGTGCGTTCGTCGCCTATTTCACCACGGGCTATCCGACGATGGCGCAGAGCGAGGCCGCGATCGACCAGGCGATTGCCGGCGGTGCGGATATCATCGAGCTCGGCGTGCCGTTCTCCGATCCGTTCGCCGATGGCGGCGTGATCCGCAGCGCGGCTTACGAGGCGCTCAAGCAGGGCGTCTGCCTCGATGACGTCCTTGCGGCCGCGAAGCGTCTCCGTGCCAAGCATCCCGAGACGGCGTTCGTGCTGTTCACCTACTACAACGTGATCTTCTCGAAGGGACTCGAGACCTTCGCGAAGGCCGCGGCCGAGGCGGACATCGATGCGGTCCTTTCCGTCGATCTTCCGCTCGAGGAGCGTGACGAGCTCCTGGACGTCCTCAAGCCTTACGGCATCACCTACGTGCCGCTCATCGCGCCGAACACGCCGATCGAGCGCGTCAAGGAGTCTGCCGAAGGCCTTGAGAACTCGTTTCTCTACATCATCACGGTGAAGGGCATCACGGGTGCGCGTGCGGAGCTTCCTCCGGACCTCACGGCGCGTCTGGACGCGATCCGCGCGGCGGTGAAGTTGCCGATCGCGGCCGGCTTCGGCATCTCGACGCAGGCGCAGGCCGACGTCATCTCGCAGCATGCGGACGGCTTTGTCGTCGGCTCGGCCCTCGTCAAGCGTCTCGGCGCGGAAGGTCAGCTCGCCGGCAAGTTGCTACCGTGACAGAATATCCTGGGTAACCCATGAAGAATCGTACCCGCGGACGTTTCGGCCGCGGGTACGTGGTAATAGGTGCGGAACCCGTGGGGACAGACCCCGGAACCCGTGGGGACAGACCCCGAACCCGTGGGGACAGACCCCAACCCGCATGCAGTTTTTCCGGTCGATAACGCTCGTTTCGTAAAGTTATCGTGTCGATGAACGTTTGGAGCACCTTGGCGCTTGAATCGGCTGATATTCGGCTGCTTGGCGACAGTCGTGTGCCGATATGATTGAGCAGATAACTTGCGAGTAGCTTGATTGGCTGTGTGTTGACAACTTGTGACGAACGACGATGTCAAAAAGTGGTCTAGACCACCGATCCAAACGCGTCGGCGTTTGGTATAATCCGCGCCATTATGGCAACGATACTGATCGCGGATGACGAGCGCATGACGCGCAATTCCTACAAGACGCTCTTTGAGGCCGAGGGCTTTTCCGTGCGTCTCGCCAAAGACGGGGCGGAGGCCGTGCGCCTCTTCCTTGAGGGCCGGCCTGATCTCGTGCTCCTCGATGTCATGATGCCGAAGATGAACGGACTCGCCGCGTGCGCGGAAATCCGCAAGTCAGACGCGCTCGTTCCGATCCTCTTCTTTACCGCCTTGCCGTCCGATGTCTCGCTGGTGCGCGGACTCGGACTCGGGGGCGACGATTACATCGACAAAGCACGTTCCCCGGAAGAAATCGTCGCCCGCGTGCGGGCGGCGCTACGCAAGCGCGAGGCGTTCGAGTCGCACAAGGCCGGCGACGACCGAATCGAACTCGGACGCGTCACGGTCGATCTCCGCGGAATGTTCGTGGTCGAAGCCGGAGGCACACCCGTTGACCTGACACGCTATGAGGCCCTGCTGATCCGTGCGCTGAACGATGCACGCGGCACGTTCGTCGATAACGACACACTGGCCTCCTGTCTTCATGGCGATGATTGTGCAGGTGATCCGACCAGAATCCGCAAGAGCATCAGCGTGCTGAAGAAGAAGCTCGGCGTCGCGGGGGATATGATCGCGAACAGCCGCACCAACGGCTAT
>CALZAJ010000016.1 GCA_945613785.1 uncultured Verrucomicrobiota bacterium
CCGCCAGCTCGAGGTCCACCTCGTCCTTGAGACCCCGCGCCTCCAGGAACTCCTAGCAGAGCGCCAGGTTCCGCTCGTGTCCTCGGGCGAAACAGGAACTTCCCATGCAAATCGTGATCTTGGGCTTAGACATGATATGATTATCTCAAATACCCGCAGCGGGCGCAAGACAAGGGTGAAAGTTGCTTCTGACTAACATGGAAAGCTCGAGCCCCGACAATCGCTTGCCGGGGCTCGAGGATCTGCCTTCATCCGCGGAATCAGACGGCGACGTCCTTGCCGTAGTAGGCGTTGAGGTACATCTGCTTGATCTCGCTCATCAGCGGATAGCGCGGGTTCGCGCCGGTGCACTGATCGTCGAAGGCCTGCTCGACCATCGCGTCGAGGCGCTCGAGGAAGTCCTTCTCATCCGGGACATAGTCCTTGATCGTAGGTTTGATGCCGACGGTCTTCTGGAGGTCCTTGATGGCCTTGATGAGGTTCTCGAGCTTCTCCGTGTCGGTCTTGCCGCCGAGCTCCAGCGCATCCGCGATCTCCGCATAGCGGGCGAGGGTGTGCGGGTGGTCGTACTGCGAGAACGTACCCATCTTCGGCGGCTTCTCGCTCGCGTTGAAGCGGAGGACCTGAACCATCATGAGGGCGTTCGCGATGCCGTGCGGGATGTGGTGGAAGGCGCCGAGCTTGTGGGCCATCGAGTGCATCACGCCGAGGAACGCATTCGCGAACGCCATGCCGGCCATCGTCGCCGAGTTGGCCATGCGCTCACGGGCGTAGACGTCGGCCTTCTTCTCGCACGCCGCCTTGTAGCAGAGCGGGAGGTACTTGAAGGTCGTCTTGAGGGACTGGAGCGCGAGACCGTCGGTGAACTCCGTCGCCATGATCGAGGCATAGGCCTCGAGGGCGTGGGAGACCGCGTCAATGCCCGATGCGCTGGTGAGTCCCGGAGGCGCCATCATCTGCATGTCGGCGTCGACAATCGCCATGTTCGGCATCAGCTCGTAGTCGGCGAGCGGATACTTCGTGCCCGTGTCCTGGTCGGTGATGACCGCGAACGGCGTCACCTCGGAGCCCGTACCCGCGGAGGTCGGGATGGCGATGAACTTCGCCTTCTCGCCCATCTTCGGGAACGTGTAGGCGCGCTTGCGGATGTCCATGAAGCGCATGGCCATGTCGAGGAAGTCGCACTCGGGGTGCTCGTAGAGAACCCACATGATCTTGCCGGCGTCCATCGCCGAACCGCCGCCGACCGCGACGATGCAGTCCGGCTTGAACTCGGCCATGAGACGCGCGCCGTCGTGGGCGCAGGCGATCGTCGGATCCGGCGCGACGTTCGAGAACGTCGCCACCGCGCAGCCCTGCTCCTCGAGCGACTTCTCGATCGGCTTCGTGTAGCCGTTCGCATAGAGGAAGTAGTCGGTCACGATGAACACGCGCTTGCGGTTCCAGACCTCGCTCACTTCCTTGAGGGCGACCGGGAGGCAGCCCTTCTTGAGATAGACCTTTTCAGGCGCACGGAACCACAGCATGTTTTCTCTCCTCACGGCGACAGTCTTGACATTGATGAGGTGCATCGCACCGACGTTCTGCGAGACGGAGTTTCCGCCCCAGCTACCGCAGCCCAGCGTCAACGACGGCGTGAGCTTGAAGTTGTAGATGTCGCCGATGCCGCCCTGCGACGACGGGGTGTTGACGAGGATGCGGCAGGTCTTCATGCGGGCCTGGAACTCCGCGAGCTTGTCCTCGTTGTCACGCTTGGCAAGGTAGATGGACGACGTGTGGCCGTAGCCGCCGTCGGCGACGAGCTTCTCCGCCTTGTTGACAGCGTCCGCGAAATCCTTGGAGCGGTACATCGCGAGGACCGGCGAGAGCTTTTCGTGCGCGAACGGCTCGGAGACCTCGACCGACTTCACTTCGCCGATGAGGATCTTCGCGTCCGCCGGGACCGTGAGGCCCGCGAGCTTGGCGATCGTCGCGGCCTTCTGGCCGACGATCTTCGGGTTGACCGTGCCCGCTTCCGTGAGGATGATCTTGCGGACGGCGTCGAGCTCCGTGCCCTTGAGGAAGTAGCAGCCGCGATACGCGAACTCCTTCTTCACGGCGTCGTAGATCTTGTCGTCGACGATCACGCTCTGCTCGGAGGCGCAGATCATGCCGTTGTCGAACGTCTTGGAGTGGATGACCGAGCTCACCGCGAGCTTGATGTCGCAGGAGCTGTCCATGATGACCGGCGTGTTGCCCGGACCGACGCCGAGGGCCGGCTTGCCGGAGCTGTAGGCCGCCTTGACCATCGCGGGGCCGCCCGTCGCGAGAATGCAGTCCGCCTCCTTCATGAGCATCTGGGTCGAGGCGATCGAGGGCTCCTTGATGCAAGCGATGATGTCCTCGGGCGCACCGGCCTTGACCGCGGCCTCGTAGACGACCATCGCAGCGTCATACGTGCACTTCTTGGCGCGCGGGTGCGGGCTGATGATGATGCCGTTACGGGTCTTGAGGCAGATGAGCGCCTTGAAGATCGCAGTGGAGGTCGGGTTCGTCGTGGGGATGACCGCACCGACGAGACCGACGGGCTCGGCGATCTTGCGCGTACCGAAGGCGGTGTCCTCTTCGATGACGCCGCAGGTCTTCATGTTCTTGTACGTGTTGAAGATATACTCGGCCGCGTAGTGGTTCTTGATGACCTTGTCCTCGACGATGCCCATGCCCGTCTCCTGGACCGCGTCCTTCGCGAGCGGGATGCGCATGTTGTTCGCCGCCAGAGCCGCCGCACGGAAGATCTTGTCGACCTGCTCCTGCGTGTAGGTAGAGAACTTCTTCTGCGCCGCGCGCACCTTGGCGATAAGTTCGGCGAACTCCTTCGCCTCCTTTTCAGCTGCAGCCGCCTTGGCCGCATCATCCACAACCGGAGCCGCCGCCTTCTTCGCGACATCAGCCTTCTTCTGGGTCGTCTTAGCCATGATTTTCTCTCTTTCGGATGGTCTAGATCCTAGCCGAACCTCTCGGCTGGGATAACTGGCGTGTAGTATATGATATTTTTATATCGTATGTCAACTACCGATATTGCTTTATCTATATTTTTTTACCGATGGTCGTTTTAGCAACAAAAGAAGCGGACGGACCCGGCTGGGTCCGTCCGCATTCGGCAACTCGGTCGAATCACTCGGACATCGTCACTTCGCCCACGAGCTGCTTGTCCTTCGGCTTGTCGAGACGGAGGGTCAGGAGCTGCATCTTCTCCTGCGCCGTAGCCCAATCGGTATAGACGGCCGCCTGGACGGTCGTCGCTCCTGTCAGAGAGGTCTGATGGGAAGCGTAATAGTTCGTCAGGACCTTGTACGTACCCTTCTCGAGATCTTTCTTGAGGTATTCCTCGGGGCCATAACCCGTCGTCACGTCCTCCGAGCAGAAGCCGCCTTCACGCGTCCGACGATGTCCGTAGAAGCACTCCTCGCCGTTCGGCTCGAGAACGTGCAGATCGATGTCCGTCTCGTCCGCATCCCAGGTCATCACGATCCTGAGCTTGACCGGCAGGTCGCGACGATAGGCCGCATCGAGCTCGGGAGCCGTGAAGGCGCCGACCTTGTCCTTGTTCGCCGCATACCAGCCGAGGAGTCCGTTCAGATCCTCAAGCGCGAACACGCTCACCTGGAAGTCGTTCGTTCGACGCGCCGCACGACGCCTGTGATCCGTGAACGCCGCTTCCTTCAGGAGCGCCGCCGCTTCGGAGAGATCGCACGCGGCACCCGACTTGTTACCCGCCGCAGCCTTCGCCTTGGCGCGCTCCGTGAGCACCGTCGCGAGATCGCGGAAGCTCTGGCCCTCCTCGCCGCGCATCTCCTTCACGTGACGGAAGGTCTTGACCGTAAGGTCACGGACGGACGCGTCGTTCATCTTCTCCGCGGCTTCGCGCAGACGCCAACCCATCGTGCGCCACAGCGGCGCGTTCTCAAGCTTGAACTCGATCAGATTGGAGATGATGCGCAGACCCTTCGCGGCCTCGCCCTGATTGAAGAACCAGCCCGCGACATCAAGATAGAACGCCGGCGACTCACGGTACGCCTTGCGCTGGACGAGATACTCGGCATAGGGATCCTTCGCCGCCTTGATCGCCGCAAGGTACGGCGTCTGGGGATCCCAGGCCTTGAGCGTCACGGACGGCGCCGTGCCCGAACCGGCCGCACCGGCCGCCTTCGGCTCGGCGGGAGCAGCGCAACACTGCACGGGCTCACACATCACATCGCCCGCCTCCACTTGCTCCTCCTCGACGACCATATTGTCCGCGGCCCCTGCGTCCAACGCCATCGGTACGGCCGCGGAACGGGCACGCGATTCGCTGCGACTCAGGCCAACGGCACCCATCACGCGGCGGTCGAAGAGCCCACTCTTCGGCGTCTCGATCTTCGGCTTCGGATTGTTCCACCACTTCACACGCTCTTCCCAGTACCTGAGCAGCTCCGCCTCGTGATCGGCCTGCGCCTTTTTCGCCGCAATCGGATCATCCTCCGCCGCGCGCAGCTTCACCCATTCCTCGTGAATCGCCAGATTCGCCGCCGGCTCGATCTTGTTGTCGAGATACTGCTCAAGGGTCTCCAGGACGATGAGCGACATGCCCGGACCCGCCACGTTGTACTTGCGGCAGCTCGCGAGATCCTTCGCATTGCGCGCCGTCCACACGGTCGCCAGCATCGTCCCTTCCGCCACCGGCTCCTTCAACGCCGCCGCCTCGGCCGGCGCAAGCTTCTCGACCGACACCGCGTGTTCCGTCGAATCCAGCTCGTCGGTGAAGACGAGACGCTTCTCGCCGACACAGGTCGCCAGCGCCGCGTCCAGCTCGGTCGAACCATCATAGACGACCGCATCAATCGCCGCCAGGAGCGCGGCCTTCTCGGTGAAGAAACGCGGCGCATCTGGCACGTTCGAATAGGTGATCAACTTCCAAGCGCCCTGCTCGGGGAGCTGCGCCGCGAGACGCGCCCGGTCCGCCGCGACCTTGCCCTCACGGGAGAGTGAGACATCCCACAGGATGACACCTTCGGGGAACGTTTGAGTGGTGGGTTGTTGAAGTGTTTGATTGGCAGCGGCACGATAGACGGTGTCGCCGTCGCGCTCGTAGACGACGGACGGCGGAAGCGTCGCCTTGGGAGCGATGAATTCCACTTCCGCCTTGCGCGGCGTCTTCGGATTGAGCGGGAAGATGCGCGTCTTCCAGAGGTTGCCCTTCACCTGCTCGACCAGCCCCGGATCGACGCCCTTACGCGTCTCATTCTCGAAGGCGACCCGCGCCTTCTCCTTCTCGCAGACGACTCCTGGCACCATCTCGCCGTTCACCTCCAGACGATAGCCGCACACGACCGCATCGACTGGAATCGGAAACTCGAAATCACCCTGCATCACGCGCGCGTTCGGATTCGTAAAGACGAAAGAAGCACACACGCGAACGAAAAGCGCGTTCTCCGCGACAGTTCTCTCGGTTTTCTCGACCTTGACGGACTCTTCGTTCTTACGAAGGTCGGAGACACGGATAACCGGCATCGGGGCCGGGACGATGTTTTCTGGCGGTTCTGCGACTTTTGCCATGGCGACAGTTGCAATGAGGGTTGAAAGGATAGTTGTCATCTTGTTCTTCATAACGCACGACCTCCTCTTAATCTTATGGGCTCCCATGACAAAAAGGGAACCCATATCTGATTTTTCCAGAAAAATTTTCCCACCTCGGAGAAAATCAGGCGTCCAAGGCCCCTGTGAGGTCACGGACGGACGCGAAGCCCTTGCGCTCGCAGTACGCGACGAGTCCGTCATAGACCTCGCTGACGATGCCGGGATTCGTGAACGTCGCCGTGCCGACCGCGACCGCCGTTGCGCCGGCGAGAAAGAACTCGATCGCGTCCTTCGCCTCGTAGATGCCGCCCATCGCGAGGATCGGGAGCTTCGTCGCGTTGTGCGCGTCGTAGACGAGCTTCACCGCCGCAGGATGGATGCCGCGTCCGGAGAGTCCGCCCGTCTTGTTCGCGATCACGGGCTTGCGCGTCTCGATGTCGATCACCATCGCCGGGATCGTGTTGATGAGCGAGAGCGCATCGGCACCGGCATCCTCGCAGGCCTTCACGTAGGGGACGATGGACGGCACGTTCGGGGCGAGCTTGACGATGAGCGGCAGGGTCGTCGCCTTTCGGACAGCCGAAACGACCTCGTTCAGCACCTTCGGATCCTGGCCGAAGGTGTGTCCGCCCGCCTTCACGTTCGGACACGAGACGTTCATCTCCAGGGCGTCGACGACACCCGTCAGCTTCGCCGCCACCTCGGCATACTCCTCGATCGAGCCGCCCCAGATGTTGGCGATCATCGGCACCTTCACGTTCTGCCGGTACCAGGGGACCGTGACATCGACGAAGTGCTCGACGCCCGTGCCCTGGAGGCCGATCGCGTTGACGAGTCCGCCATAGACCTCGGCGTGACGCGGCATGGGATTCCCGGGCCACGGAGAGACGCGGATCCCCTTCGCCGTCACCGCGCCGAGCTTCGAATAGTCGACCGCGCCGATGTATTCCGTACCATACCCGAACGTACCGCTCGCCGTCGTAATCGGCGTCGCCATCTCGAGTCCACCCAAATTGACCTTCGTATCAATCATGGCCTTACTCCCAAATCAGATCCTTAGCCGCGAAAATCGGACCTTCAATGCAACAACGCGAATTGCCGCGGACGGTCTTCTGGATGCAGGCGTAGCACGCGCCGACACCGCAGACCATGTGGCGGTCGCAGGAGATCCAGCCCGGCGCGTCGTTCGCGAGGGCTCGGTCGGTGACGGCCTTGAGGAGTCCGTCCGGTCCGCACGTGAAGAGCTCGAACTTCTCGCCCTTCGCTTTCAGCTCGGCGATGGTCTCATCGAGCGGGAGCGTGACAAAGCCCTTCGCACCGACCGAACCGTCGTTCGTCGCGAGCTTCAGCTCCGTGTTCGGAATCAGCTGGAAGCGGTCGATCGCGAGGAGATCGTTCTGGGTGCGGCCGCCGGCGAAGAGAATCTTCTTGCCGGGAAGGCGCTTCGCAAGGAAGTGCAAGGGCGCCACGCCGAAACCGCCGCCGACGAGAAGCGCCGTGCCGGAGCATTCGGTCGGGAAGCCGTGCCCGAGCGGACCCAGGATGTTGATCTCGTCGCCTTCCTGAACCCCGTTGAGCGCGGCCGTACCGCGTCCCACCGTCTTGTAGAGAATGACGACCATCCCATCCGTCGCATCGAAGACGGAGAACGGACGCCTCAGCGCGCTCATCTCCAGCGCCGGCACCTTCACGTGCACGAACTGTCCTGGCACGAGTTCCGCCGCCATCTTCGGCGCCTCCACGATCAGATAGCGGTACCCGCTTCCGATCTCCTGATGCACCAGCACCTTGCACTTCTCATCCAACATAGCCTTCCTCCAGACTTCAAATCTTCCGCAAGACGGATTTAATCGCCGTCCACATGTCCATCTTGATCTTCTTCACCGCCGGCGTCACCGTCTTGAACCGGAGAATGTATTCGGGCGAATAGGTGACGAGTACGGACGCTCCGCCTTCGACGGCAATCCACTGTCCTGGCGCACCCGCCGTACCGGGGAACCACTTCTTCAGGGCACCTGCGCCCAACACAACATAGACCTTCGCCGGCGGAAGCGGTGTTGTCGTCACGACTTTGGCCGTCTGCTCCGTCATCCCCAAGGCCGCGATAATCTTCCCCATCATCTCCACGCCTGCCGCCGACAAGGCCCGATCGTGCAGGAAGACGAGCGGATAGGAGATGCTGGTCTGATCGCTTGATTTGTTCGCCAGATTTGGTTGTTTGATTGGCGCGCGAGACGGATTGACGAGGCTCGAGGCGCTCGAGCTAACAGGGACGACAGAACCGCTCGGGCGGCTCACACCAGGAGAACCACTCGGCGCCACCAGAAGCGCGCGATCGATCTCAATAGACCGAACGCCGAGCTCACGCTCCAGCGCAAGCTCGGCCTCCAGTCCGTCGAGAATATATTCAAGCGCGGTCACTTCGTCGGCTTGTTGTACCCGTACGGATTCTTCTTCTGCCAACGCCAGGCGTCTTCGCACATCTCGTCGATGCCACGCTCGGCCTTCCAGCCGAGTTCCTTGAGCGCCAGGGCGGGATCTGCCCAGCACTCGGCGACGTCACCGGGACGGCGCGGCTGGATCTTGTACGGAACCGGCTTCTTGGACGCCTTCTCGAAGGCCTTGACGACCTGAAGGACAGAGTAACCGTTGCCCGTGCCGAGGTTATAGATCTTGAGACCGAGCTTCGGCTCCTTCTCGATCTTCTCGATGGCCTTGAGGTGCCCGAGAGCGAGATCGACGACGTGGATGTAGTCGCGAACGCCCGTGCCGTCGACGGTCGGATAGTCGTTACCGAAGACGTTGAGCTCGGGACGACGGCCAACCGCGACCTGCGCGACGAACGGCAGGAGGTTGTTCGGGATGCCGGCCGGATCTTCGCCGATGAGGCCCGACTTGTGCGCGCCGATCGGGTTGAAGTAACGCAGGAGAATGACGTTCCACTCGGGATCGGCCTTCTGGACATCCTTGAAGACCTGCTCCATCATGAGCTTCGTCCAGCCATAGGCGTTGGTGCAGCCCGGGGTCGGGAAGTCCTCGCGGATCGGCACCGACTTGGGATCGCCGTAGACCGTCGCGGAGCTCGAGAAGACGATGTTCTTGCAGTTGTGGTCCGCCAGGCACTTCAGGAGCGTGAACGTGCCACCGAGGTTGTTGTTGTAGTACTTGAGCGGGATCTTCGTCGACTCGCCGACGGCCTTGAGCGCGGCGAAGTGGATCGTGGCGCCGAACGGGGCTTCCTTGTCGAGCATCGCGTTGAGCTTCTTCTCGTCGCGGATGTCGAGCTTGTAGAAGGTAACATCCTTCCCGGTGATCTTCTTCACGCGCTGAAGCGACTTCTTGGAGCTGTTGCAGAGATTGTCAACGATCACGACCTCATGGCCGGCGTTCAGGAGTTCGACAACGGTGTGGCTGCCGATGAAGCCGGCGCCTCCGGTAACAAGAATCTTCATATCCGATTAAGTCCTTTCGATTGCTAAATTATATCAAAAAGCGACGAGGATTGGTCTATTGCAAATACGACTGGGATGCTCATGACAAGATTCTCAGGATGCTTGCAATACCGGCTACGGTCGACGCTTACGAGAAGAGACTCATCAGCGCTTCGGCTGTGAGGGCGGAGGTTCCGGTTCCATCAAGAACGTCGCGGGCCAGTTCCTTTTTCTCGTGATGCAACTCAAGGACGCGTTCCTCGACCGTATCTGCCGCGATGAGACGATAGACCGTGACGGGGTTGTGCTGGCCGATGCGGTGAGCCCGGTCCGCCGCCTGATCCTCGACCGCCGGATTCCACCACGGATCAAGGAGAACGACATAATTCGCCGACGTCAGATTAAGGCCCGTTCCTCCCGCCTTGAGGGACATGAGGAAGAGATCGCCCTCGCCACGCTGAAACGCCGCGACCCGCCGTTCGCGTTCCTGCGGCGGTGTCGCTCCGTCAAGATACTGATAGGTGAACCCTTCCCGTCTGACCCGCTCTTCGACGATAGATAGAAAATCGGTGAACTGGCTGAACACAAGCACACGGTGTTTCGCACCCTTCAGGTCCTGCAAAAGTTCCATCAGAGCCTCAAGCTTCGCACCGGATGCAACCTCCGGCAGGACAAGCGACGGATGACAGCAGTAACGCCTCAAGCGCATCAACTCGGCGAGAATGGAGATGCGATTCTCCTTGTCGCCCTGTTCCAGCGTCTTCAGAGCCGCGACACGACACGCCTCGTAGCCCGCACGCTCGTCGCCTTCAAGCGGCACCGTCAGCGTGATTTCCGTCTTCTCCGGAAGATCGGCCAGCACTTCATGTTTGAGTCGTCTGAGGACGAGCGGACGCACCAGGTTCTTCAAAGCGGATGTCGCACGCCCCTCGTCCATAAACTTTTCCGCGAAATCGCTTGCAGACCCGAGAAGTCCAGGATTCAGGAAGTCGAAGACGCTCCACAGGTCAGTCAGGCGGTTCTCGACCGGTGTTCCTGTCGCGGCAACGCGAAACCTGGCTACGAGTTTCTTGACCGCCTTCGCACGCTCGGTCTCGGCGTTCTTGACGGCTTGCGCCTCGTCAAGAACAACGCCGTTCCATTCCCGCGAAAGGAACTTCGCCGCACGGGAGACCAAAAGACCGTAGCTGACGATGACGACATCATGCGCTCCTGCGGCAAGCCATGCCTCATCGCTCCCCTCGCCCGCGACAAGCGGCCTCAGCGTCGGCGCGAAGCGACGGATTTCGCCACGCCAATTGCCCGCCACCGATGTCGGGGCGACGACGAGCGAAGCTCCATTCTCCGCCCTGTCCAACAGCAGCGCAATCACCTGCACGGTCTTGCCGAGGCCCATGTCATCCGCGAGGCATCCGCCGAGTCCGCAGGCCGCCAGCCGCGCCAGCCACTGATAGCCCTCCGCCTGATAGGGACGCAGCTCGGCATTGAGACGTTCCGGTACGGAATGCCGCTCGGAAAAGGCGGTGCGGATGCGTTCCGTCTCGATCTTCATCTCCTTCGGCAGCACAATGTCCGCTCCGTCTTCGTCAAACGCCGTGTCGAGCATCGGCAAGGCGGCCGGCGAGACGAGAATCTTGCCCTTGTTCGGACGCCCGGCCGACTCCAGAGCCTCCAAGGCGCGGAGAAGCGGGCGGCTCAACTCGACGTAACCGTCCGCATCGATCGGCACGAAGCGTCCGACTCGCTCCCCGAAACGGGACAGAAGCTTCACCAGCGTCACCACCCGCCCGTCATCCAACTCGCAGTCGCCGCTCACAGAGAACCAACGATCCGCTCCGACGGTTGCGCCAAGGGCAAACGCCTTGCGCGGTCGGGCAAGTCCGATCTTCTTCCCGGGCTGCCATTCGACATGCGCCTTCTCCCCCAGACTCCGCACCTCCGACAAGGCCGACAACGCCGCGGCCGGATCGTCAATCGCCCAGTCAAGCCGTCCTTCGCGCCAGGTCTCGCATTCGGCAAGTGCCGTCTCGACAGCCTGTGCGCGACGCTTTTCCTCGTCCAGGTCGCGCACGAGAACGGACGTCCCTCCGCCGAGGGCAACCGTACGCTCGGACTGTCCGGCCCCCGGCTCGTAGACGACATTCTTCGCCTCCGCCACGGGGCGCACCCGCACGGAGATCAAAAGCGTCTCGTCCTCCATCGACAAACGGACCAAGGGCGTCGCATCACCCGTGAGACGCTTGAGACCCGTCTCGCCTGTAGCATTCGCCAGGTCTCCCTGCAGCGGAATGAGCGCGGCCATGCGTCCCAGGAGCGGATGCACCTTCTGCATGGCCTCTTTCGGCAGTCGGATCGTCCCTTTCTCGCCATATTCGCGAAAGACGTCAAGAAGCGGTGCCATGTCCTTGCCGATCGGGTAGAACTCGTAAAGATCCGGTTCGGGTTTGAGGATCGCATAGGACGCATGACGCTGAAGCGCCCATTCGGGGACATTCAGCGTAAGGCCGCCACCGTTCTCCGATTTGGCGGAAAGCGGAATCTCACGGCGCACAAAACGAATCGGCGTCTCCTTGTATTCTTTCGCCTTATCCCCTGGTACGATCCGCACGACGTTATCCTGTCCGCAGAACGCGGCATAGACAGCGGACGGAACACCGACATTGCCTTTCGGTCCGATGTATTTCGACTTCCGCAGGGCAGCCACAATCTCCTTGTCCGGTTCGGTGAGACAGTCGTCGTATTTGTTGCCGCAGACGGACTTGAGCGTGACCTTCTTGTCGTCGCTTCCGTCATCCGCCCCGCGGGGACCTCTGAAAAACGGTTGAAGTTCGAAGCGCTCGCCGCTCTCGTCAAGTCCCCAGACGATGCGTCCGCTCTTCACCTTGCCCGCGTCGGCGGATTTCTTCGTCACCGCCTTCGGAAGCCGCTCGTCCAGCACCGCGACGATACGCTGCCAGGACGAGGCGACGCCAAGAAACGGACGGAACCAGATGCCGCCCGCAGCAGAGATCCGCCGGACGAGTCCATCGACCCTCTGCTTCACAGCCTCCGGCAACGCCCAGCCGAAGACCGTCAGGTAGACGCCGGCCAGCGTCGGATATCCCTTCTCGACAGCTCCCTCGGCAGAGTCCAGCATCGCCCCCGCGATATTCGCGGATTCCTTCTTGTCCATGCCGTTGAGAAGCGCCCAGACCGGTTCGACAAGATTGCCCATGAACCGTTCCTTCGCATGCGCCTGGTCGAGCTTCATGTGATATTCAGCCGTGACCTCCAACAGCGCCTTGAAAACCCTGTTACGTTGCTCAACGACCCGTCTCTCGCCTGCGCTTCGGTCATAATGCCGGTAATTCTCGTTCGGACACAAGGCCTTGATGTGCTTGGCGGCGCGGATCGATGAAGGACGGGCAAACACGCAGGTGAACAGCGCCAGCAGATTGCACGCCGGACGGTCCAGCCGCAGAAGTTCGACACTCTTCCCGACAGCTGCACAAATGCCATTCGCGGACAGAAGATCGCCCGAAACCAGAAGCCCGGCGAGATCGCCGAATTCATCAAACGACTGATCCTCGTTCGGCACGACACCGTCAATCCAGTCAACATGGCCGCTCAGAATGCACAGCGACACGAACTCGCAGTATTCCGCGCCGGTGAAGTCGATTCTGTTCGCCCGGGCGGCATCGCCCAGTATGCGCAGGAGCGGCGAAACGTCCATCCCGCGCGTCAGCAGTTCCGACAGCAACTTGAAATAAATCCCGACAGGAGTCTTCTTGTTCAGTTGCGGTTGAATCGTCTCATGCGTCGTTGCATCGACAACGGAGAGAAAATCATCCACCGCCAGCCATTGCGAAGAATCGGCGTCGTGATAGCCGTCATACACAACCCGCATCGGCTGCCCGGTGACAAGTAGCCGCAACTGGAACGCCGTACCGGTACACTCCCAGCCAAAGCGATCGAGTCCGTTCCCGAACTCCTTGAGACTTCGGGCCTTCGCATGCGGTGCCGCATCGTCATAGCCAAAGATCATCCACCAGTTCCGCGCAACACTGATCTCCACAAGCCGGCTCAGGGCCGACGGCACGAACGTGTCGTTCAGTTTGTAGTAAGAGTCACGGCCATAGCGGAAGCTCTGCACGCACTGAAGGATCCCCGCGGCTTCCAGCCGCTGGCAGAGTGCATTCACCTCCCGAACGTCCGAGAGTGACGCCTCGGCCTTTTTCGCCGCCTCGCAGACCAAAGAGGCAGAATGTTCGACCCCCAAGAAGGCAAAGACAAACAGCACCAGCTTCGCCTTGTCATCCAACCGCTCGATCATCGCAACGTCAATCATCGCTCAACCTCCACAACACAAGGCCTTTTTTGACAAGCTCGCTCAGTCTTGCCGACACGCCGCCGTCCCGTCAGAACGGTAAATTGCGCACGCTCGAGGGACTTCTCTGGGTCTATTCCAAATTCGTCTATTGCCCAATCAGGTGGGATAGCATATCAAAAACGAGGTTGAAACGCGGAAGCAGGGGCGGCGAGGACGCCGCCCCTGCGGGTGTCAGCCGATCGACGCGTGGTAGCTCTGGAGCGAGCGGACCTCGCCGAGACCGCTCATCGCCGCGCCGATGCCCTCGACCGCGGCCTGGGCGGCGGCGATCGTCGTCAGATACGGGACCTTGTACTTGATCGCGTTCTGACGGATGCGGCTGTCGTCGGCACGCGCGTCACGGCGGCCGGACGGCGTGTTGATGATGATCTTGACCTCGCGGTTCTTGATCGCGTCCAGGACGTCCGGACGGCCCTCGCCGATCTTGGCGATGATCGTGCCCTTCACGCCCTTCGACTTGAGGAACTTGATCGTGCCCTCGGTGCCGATGATCTCGAAGCCGAGCTGCGCGAAGCGCTGGACCGCCGAGACGGCGTCATCCGGCTTGTCGGAAAGCGAGACGAGCAGCTTGCCCGGCGTCGTCGGCAGCGGCGAGCCCGCGGCTTCCTGCGACTTGAAGTACGCCAGGCCGAAGGTGTCGGCGAGACCCAGGACCTCGCCCGTCGAACGCATTTCCGGCCCGAGCACGGGGTCAACCTCCGGGAACTTCTCGAACGGCATCACGGCTTCCTTCACGCCGTAGTACGGAATGACCTTCTTCTTGTCGAGGCCGAGTTCCTTCACCGTCTTGCCGAGCATGAGCTCGGTCGCGATGCCGGCCATCTGCGTGCCCGCGACCTTCGACACCAGCGGGACCGTGCGCGACGCGCGCGGATTCGCCTCGATGACGTAGACCTTGCCGTTTTCGATCGCGAACTGCATGTTCATGAGACCGACGACCTTGAGCTCGCTCGCGATCTTGCGGGTGTACTCGAGAATCGTCGCCTTCGCGTCCTCGGGAATCGTCACCGGGGGGAGCACGCACGCCGAGTCGCCGGAGTGAATGCCCGCGAGCTCGATGTGCTGCATGATCGCCGGGATGAAGACGTCCTTGCCGTCGGAGAGCGCATCCGCCTCGCACTCCATCGCGTGGCAGAGGAAGCGGTCAAGGTAGAGCGGACGGTCCGGCGTCACGCCCACAGCCTTCGCGACGTATTCCTGGAGCATCTGCTCGTCGTAGATGACCTCCATGCCGCGGCCGCCGAGAACGAAGGACGGACGGATGATGAGCGGATAGCCGAGCTTCGCCGCGCACGCGAGCGCGCCGTCGAGGTCGGACGCCATCATCGACTCCGGCATCGGGATGCCGAGCTTGTCCATGATCGAGTGGAAGAGATCGCGGTCCTCCGCGTCGTCGATCGAGTCGACCGACGTGCCGAGGATCTTGCAGCCCGCTTCCTGGAGCTGACGGGCGATGTTGAGCGGGGTCTGGCCGCCGAACTGCACGATGATGCCTTCGGGCTTCTCGGCCTCGTAGATCTGGAGGACATCCTCGACCGTCACCGGCTCGAAGTAGAGCTTGTCGGACGTATCGTAGTCGGTCGACACCGTCTCGGGGTTGCAGTTGACGA
>CALZAJ010000017.1 GCA_945613785.1 uncultured Verrucomicrobiota bacterium
AAATCGATAAAAGAACCCTGAAGCCCTTACCCCCAGCGAAGCGTACCCCTGATGCTGGTTAGTCGGTTCGCGGCGAGGAACGAGCCGCGCAACCGACTAACCCATTACATTACGACATTTCGTGTTAGTTTTTTCGCGTTTTCTTTGATACAATTGTCTCATGGGTATTCGTGGGATGACATTTTATGCCATCTGCCTATTGTCGGCTGTTGCGTTTGGTGCGGTCAACTATCGAGGTATCTTTGTCTGTGATGAGGACTGGGGATTGCGTCCGTGGGCGTGTCAGCATTACGGCGACAAGGAGCAGATCGGCGTCAACGCTTATCGCGAGATCTTCGCGATGATGAAGGAGTATGGCGTCAATACGATCTGGCCGGCGATGCGCGCGGGCGGTTATGAGTTCGTGTCGCGTCCGGCGAACATCCAGTTGGCGTTCGAGATGAACGTGACCATCGGGTCCAGCACTGGCGAGTCGATGATGCGAAACCCCAACTACGTGAAGGACCGCGAAATGTGGGACTTCGCCAAGCATGCGGATTTCCTGTCCCAGTATTGGAATGCCGCGGTCTCGCGTTACGGCACGCGTGACGTCCTTTGGACACTTGGCATGGCGGGCACCCGCGACTTCCGTAAGAGCGGACGCACGGACGCCGAGCGAATCAAGGCCCAGGGGAAGATCATGGCGGCGCAGATGGCTCTGTTGGAGAAGAGCCGCGGAAACCGCAAGGACATCAAGGTCGTCTTTACGCTCAACAACGACACGGTGACGCTCTATGACACGGGGCTCGACCAGGTCATTCCGCGCGATGCGATCGTGATCTGGCCGGACGATGGTTTCGGCTACATCCGCCGGCTCGGCGGCGCCCAATGTGCGCACCGCGGCGGCGTGCTTTGGAAAGTCTCCAACATCGGCTACCCTTATTCCTATTCTCACGTCTGCACGACGCCGCCGGCCTTCATGTGGTGGGAGTTGGTCGCGCGGGCGAAGAACAACGGCGCCGAAGACGTCTGGATGGTCGACGTGGGTGACGTCTTCCAGGCGGAGCCGCTGATTGCCGCGCTCGGTCTGTACGGGCGCGATCCGAACGGCGTCGGCCCGGACGCGCAGTCCCGTGTGCTGAAGGCGTGCATCGAGAAGGGCCTGGGCGTGGTGGACGGCCGCGTCGACCGTTTCGTGGCCCATTTGACGGAGGCCTATACGCTTGCCTTCATCCGCAAGCCCGAGTTCATGTCGGTCGACTGGTTGCGTCGTCTTCCGATCGCCTACAAGCAGAGTCTCATCAAGCGGTGGACGGACCTGTTGGACGAGGACCGTGCGCTGGCGACGTCTCTGACGCCGGCCCAGCGCGACCGTTATTTCCGCCTGTTCGGCTATATGGTCCGTTACCTCGCCGAATCGGGTCTCTACTTCTCGAAGTGGGAGACCTACACGGAAGCGGACGAGGCCGAGGCGAAGGTCGGCGCGTCGAACTACATCGCCAAGCTGAATGCGCGCTGGGACCGCATGGACAACGGCAAGTGGAGCGGTTTCTTCCCCAATCCGGCGGCGGAAGAGTATTGCGTGAACACGAACGGCAGCACCCGCAACGTGATGCTGTGGCCCTGGCTGGGGCCTTGTCCGGACGTGACGGCCTACAATCCCGACGAGCAGATTTCCTGGACGCCGGCCGGCGCCACGACCGAGCTGACGGCTGGCAAGGACGAGGGGTGCTGGCGGGAGGTGGCGGGTCTCGGTACGAGCGGACGCGCCCTGGCGCTGATTCCGTCCCGCGCCGGCACGGGGGTGGGCGCGACGGCCACCTACCAGATCGACGTCGGGCCTGACGCGACGCTGGAGACGCGTCTGATCCTTCAGTTCCTCCCCGACTACGAGACGGTGCCCGGTGTGGGCATGGGCGTGCGGGTGAGCGTGAACGACGGTCCGCCGATTGACGTGAAGATACCTTGGGTTTCGACCAAGTATACGTCGAGGGACTACGTGCGCCGTCTGAGCGTGATGGACAACTTCGTCCGCATTCCCGTGAACGTGCGACTGAATGCCGGCGTCAACACCATCCGTGTCATCGGGTGGACCCCCGGGGTGGCGCTGGACCAGATCGGCATCCAGAAGGGCGGCACGCCGGTTCGGTTGCTGTCCCAGCCGCAGGCGTCGGTGCCCGTGGGGCAGGCGTGCGGCGACTGCGGTCCCTACGCCAACGGCTGCGTGGGCACGATCCAGTCTCCGAAGGTGAGTCCCAACCGTCTGGCCGATTTCGGGACGGACGCCTATGGCTGGCTGGAGATCCGCGGCAAGGGCACGTACAAGCTGCGTGTCGGCGAGAAGGCGGCGAAGGCCAAGGTCGAGCTTAACGCGAAGTCCGTCTACGGTGAAGAGGTCGCAGGCCTGGCCAAGAAGGAGTGGTCGCGCGTGCCGCTGACGCAACCGCCTGCCAAGGACGGCGCCGCACCCCTGCCGCCCGAACTGGGCGTGATCCGTCCGTTCCGCTATGTCGAGGTCCCGCAGGGCTGTGAGGTCCGCCGAGTCGTCGTCAACTGGCCGGTGAGCGATGCCGAGGCGACGTTCGACTGTTCCGACTCCTCCCTGACGCGAGAGTACGAGGAGGCGCGTCAGAAGCTCGTGTCGAGCAGTTATTCGGGCTACCTGACGAACGGCGACCCCGCCCGCCTGCTGAAGGCCGACGGAATCTATCTCAACTTGCTCGCCGGTTATGCCGTCGACGCGTCGCCGATGATGGCGACACGGACGCTCGACATGGCCGTTCCGACGGCGCAGTGGCCGATTGCGGACCGTCAGCAGGCGATCCTCAGCGCCTACGAGCATTATCTCCACACGGGTGACGCCGAGGACGTGAAGGTCCGTCTGCCGACGCTCAAGATCGGCAAGGTGGACACCAAGGGCTTTGACGGCGTGATGATGGCGACGACCTACCGCGATCTCGTGGCGATGGAGGAGCTGTCGCGCGCGGCCCATCTTGATTCTGAACTCGTGGATCGCTACGGCGCCAAGGCCGCGGCGATCAAGGCCGCCTTCAATCAGAAGCTCTGGGACACGCAGGAGGGCGTCTATCGTGACGCCGAAGGTGCGGACGTCCATTCCGTCTATCTCAACGCGCTGGCCATTGCCTTCGGGCTGGCGGAGGGTCCGCAGCTGACGCGCGCCAGCGCCTGGCTTGCGCGGCAGAAGCCGCCGGCGGGAACCCTGGGCGAGCTGGTCTACTTCCAGGCGCTCTACCGTGCGGGACGTGCGCGCAAGGCGAACGCGCTGCTGGCGGCGGACAAGAACCGCGGCTGGGGCGACACGGCGCCGGTCTATCTGGTGGCCCGTGAGATCCTGGGCGTGAAGGAGAAGACGCCCGGCGGGTCGGAGCTGACGATCACGCCGCAGCCCGGCAACCTCCGCTGGATGAAGGGCGCGGTGCCGACGCTGAAGGGTCCCGTGAAGATCGATCTCCGATTTGACGGACGCAATCTGGCGGGCACGATTGAGACACCGGTGCCAGCGGCGTTCACCTGGGACGGCAAGACGGAGAACTTGCCCGCCGGTGAGCATAAGCTTACGAGATAATACCGCTCTTCGCTCAGTTTTGCTATAATATCCTTCTATGAAACTGATTGAAGAGTTGAAGGCGCGTGGGTTGGTCGAAGCACTGACCGATCCGGAGATTGAAAAGGCCCTTGAGAAGCCGATGACGGTGTATTGCGGATTCGATCCGTCCGCCCGTTCGTTGCAGGCCGGCAACCTCGTTTCCATCATGGTTTTGAAGCGTTTCCAGATGGCCGGGCACAAGGTCATCGCGCTGGTGGGCGGAGCGACCGGTCTGATTGGCGATCCGTCCGGCAAGTCGGCCGAGCGCAATATGCTGACGGTCGAGCAGGTCGAGGAGAACAAGAAGGGCATCCGTGAGAATCTCGCCCGCGTGCTCGACTTCGAGGGTCCCAATGCCGCGATCCTCGTCGACAACTACGATTGGTACAAGGGTACCTCCGCGATTGAGTTCCTGCGTGACATCGCGATCAACTTCCGCGTGCCGCAGATGCTCGCGAAGGAGAGTGTGAAGAAGCGTCTCGAGGCGTCCGACGGCGCGTTGACCTTCACAGAGTTCAGCTATCAGATTCTCCAGGGCAACGACTTCCTGCATCTCTACGACACCTTTGGCTGCCAGATGGAAGTCGGCGGCGCCGACCAGTGGGGCAACATCACGGCGGGTACCGATCTCGTGCACAAGATGCGCGGCAAGACGGCGTTCGGCCTGACGTTTCCGCTGCTCCTCGATTCGTCGGGAAAGAAGTTCGGCAAGTCGGAGGGCAATGCGCTCTTCCTGAACGGCGAGATGACGGCCGTCTACGACTGGTACCAGTACTTCCTCCGCGCGGCGGATGCGGATGTGATTCGCTACCTCAAGGTCTTCTCGATGAAGTCCCTGGAGGAGATCGCCGAACTCGAGAAGCAGATGAAGGCCAATCCCGAAGCGCGCATTCCGCAGAAGGCGCTCGCGGAGGAGCTGACTCTGCTCATCCACGGCGAAGCCGGGCTCAAGGCGGCCCAGGGCGCGACGCAGACGCTTTTCGGCGGCGACGTGACGGGCAAGACCGCGGCGGAGCTGGAGACGATCTTCAAGGACGTCAAGAGCGCCGAGATGGCGACGGCCGACGTGGTCGGCAAGCCGGTCTACGCGGTCGCGGCTGCGGCGGGCATGTTCAAGTCCAACGGCGAAGCGCGTCGTATGGCGTCCCAGGGCGGACTTTCGCTCAACGGTGCGAAGGTCGATGACAAGCGCGTCTTCGAGGCGTCCGACCTCATCGAGGGCAAGGTTGCGATCCTCAAGCAGGGCAAGAAGAACAACTTCCTTCTGAAGACCGTCTGATGAAGACGATTGAGAAATACGTTTTCTCATCATTCCTGACGAGCTTCCTGCTCGCGTTTCTCGTGCTGAGCTTCGTCCTGACGATCGGACTGCTGGTCCAGATCGTCGGACTCATCCTGGACGGCGTCTCCTCGTCGCTCGTCTGGGAATTCGCGATGGTGAGCTTCCCCGAGACGATGCAGTGGACGATTCCGCTCGCCCTGCTCGTCTCGAGCGTTCTCGTGTTCTCCCGTTTGTCGGCCGACAGCGAGGTGGCGGCGATGAGGGCCTGCGGCATCAACCTGCTGGCGGTCATGAAATGGCCGGTCCTCTTCGGTCTCGTCTGCACGCTGACGGGCATGTACATCAACAACGAGATCGTGCCGCGCGGACACGAAGTGCGGCGCAACCTCAAGTCCAGCGTGACCGTCAGTTCGGGTCTGAGCGCGCTCCAGCCGGGCGTGTGGATCGACGACTTCCCGAAGGTGAAGGTTTATTTCGGGCGGAAGGAAGGGCACACGCTCTACGATCTCATCGTGCTCGACAACTCCAACAAGAAGATCGACCGCATGTTCCGTGCGAACAAGGCGATCGTCACGGAGCAGGGGCGTGACATTTCGCTGGACCTGTTCGGGCTGACGGTCGACCCGCTGGACGAGGACCATCCCGGCGTCGCGCGCATGAGCCGCTACCCCTATGTGATGAAGGACGCTCTGAAGGAATCGTCCTACACGAGGAAAGGCAAGGACTTCAACTTCCGCGAGCTGGTCGCCAAGATCGGTTCGATGAAGGACGAGGAGCAACGGGCGCTGGACCGTCTGGTCGAGATGAAGAAGGCCGCGGCGCCCGAGGGGACGGAGGTCATGCTGGACGACAAGGAGGTCCGGTCTGTCCGTCGCGAGATGAAGCGCAATCGCTCCAAGATGAAGGTCGAGCTGTCCAAACGCTTCGTGTTCGCAATGGCCTCGCTCTGCTTCGTGCTCGTGGGCATTCCGCTCGGCATCCGTGCGCAGCGCAAGGAAAGCTCGATCGGCATGGCGATCTCGTTGGCGATCGCGATGGGCTACTATCTGGTGGTGCTGCTGATGATCAGCCTCCAGAAGACCTATTCCATTCATCCCGAATTTCTGATCTGGCTGCCTGTGGTGACCTGTTTCGCCCTGGCGGCGCGGTTCACTCGCAAGAACCTCTAAGGAGAAAACAACATGGCGAAGATTCATCAGACGGCGATTGTCGAAGACGGTGCGGTGCTGGGTGCGGACGTTGAAATCGGGCCGTACGCGCATATCGGTGCGGACGTCAGGATCGGTGACGGCACGATCGTCAAACAGGGCGCCATCATTGACGGCCACACGACGATCGGGTCCCAGTGCCAGATCTTCCCCTACGCCTGCATCGGCATGAAGACGCAGGACCTCAAGTACAAGGAAGGTTCGACATCTTATGTCGAGATCGGCGACCGCACGGTGATCCGTGAGTTCGTGACGGTCCATCTCGGCACCGCCGACGGCGAGAAGACGATCATCGGCAGCGACTGCCTCTTCATGTGCTACTGCCATGCGGCGCACGGCGTCATCCTCGGCAACCACTGCATCTGCTCCAACTCCGTCCAGCTCGCGGGCGACGTCCATCTCCAGGACTACGCGATCGTCGGCGGTTGTTCGGCCTCGCACCAGTTCTGCACGGTCGGGACGCATGCGATGGTCGGCGGCATGGTGAAGATCCGTCAGGACTTCCCGCCCTACATGCTCGGTGACATGGTTGAAGGTTCGACCAAGATCATCGGCGTCAACGTCGTCGGCCTCACCCGCCGCGGCTTCTCGCGCGACGTGATCCATGCGCTCAAGGACGCCCACCGCTTCATCTACCGCGAGGGACTCAACCGCACCCAGGCGCTTGAACGTGTCGAGAACGACATCGAGCAGTTCGACGAGATCAAGACGCTCGTCTCCTTCTACCGCAACTCCACGCGCGGCGTCTCGTGATGGACTTCTGCGGCGCGACCTTCGACAGTCGGCAAGTGAAGCCGGGGATGCTCTTCGTGGCCCTGAAGGGCGAGAAGAGCGACGGGCACGACTACATCCCCATGGCCCTTGAGAAGGGTGCGGCGGGAATCGTGGACGGCTATGAGGAGCTGGACCGCGTGGCGCGGGAATACCGCCGCTCGCTGAAGGCGACGGTCGTCGGCGTCACGGGGTCGGCCGGCAAGACCACGACGAAGGAACTCGTCAAGGCGTTTCTCTCGAAGGTCGGGAAAGTCCATGCGACCGAAGGCAATTTCAACAACCACATCGGGCTTCCGATCACGATCCTGAACTGTCCGCAGGACGCCGATTTCCTCGTCCTTGAGATGGGTACGAACCATCCGGGCGAGATCGCGCATCTCTGTGACATCGCCGAGCCGGACTGCGGACTCATCACCAATGTCGGCACTGCGCACATCGAGTTCTTCAAGACCCAGGACGGCATCGCCGAGGAGAAGGGCACGCTCTTCGCCCGCGCCAAGGGCTTTTGCGCGGCTTCGTCCGAGAACTGCCGGCTGGAGATCCTGAAAGGGCTGGCGGGCGACCGTCTGCTGTCCGTCGATCCGCGGCAGACGTGGCTGGCCGACGCGCTCCAAGGCGTCCTTCCGGGCGACCACAACGTCTCGAACGCCTGCCTCGCGTTTGCGGTGGCGGAGCGGTTCGGCGTCACGCGCGAGCAGGCCGTGGCGGCGCTTGCGGACTTCGCGCTTCCGGGCGCCCGTTGGCGCAAGGTCGAGAAGGACGGCGTCCTTTACATCGACGATACCTACAACGCCAATCCGGATTCGATGATTGCCGCGCTCGATGCCTTCGCGAAGGAACCCTGTCGTCGGCGACGCATCGCCGTGCTCGGCGACATGTTCGAGCTTGGCGAGAACTCGGTCGATTACCACCGTCGCGTCTTCGATCATGCGGCGACGCTCGGACTTGACGCCGTCATCGCGGTCGGCGAGACCTCGGCGACCTGTCGCGCCGATGTCGCCTATCCGACGCTCGAGGCCCTGAAGGCAGAAGGCACCGGGCGCTTCGCGGCCGGTGACGTCATCTTACTCAAAGCCTCTCATGGCATGCATCTGGGAGACCTCCTCGCCTGAAGATCGTCGCCTGATCGGCTGACGAAAAGTCACAATTTTGGTTCTGTTTTTGCTATAATAGACTTTCTACATGTTAGAAGTCCGTAACATAGCTTTCTCGTACCACAGCAAGCCCGTGCTGAGGGATGTTTCGTTTGTTGTTTCGCCTGGCGAAACGGTGAGCATCGTCGGGGATAATGGTGCTGGAAAGACGACTCTTTTGCGACTTCTGGCCACTTTGGTCGTTCCTGATTCGGGTCAGGTGTTGCTCGACGGGCAGGATGCGCTCCTGCGTCAGCTGAAGTACCGCCATCAGATTGGTTACATGCAGGAGACGCCGGCCTTGTACGAAGACATGTCGGTGAAGGCCTATCTGAACTACCGTGCCCGTCTAAAAGGGGAGCCGGAGAAGCGTATTCGTCGGCGTATCGGTGAAGCGGCCGAGATGTGTGAGATCACCGACATCATGGGCAGTCGCATTTCCTATCTTTCGGCTGGCCTCAAAAAGCGTGTCGCGTTGGCGGATGCCGTCTTGTTGCGTCCCCGCGTGCTGTTGTTGGACGATTTTCTGGCGGGGATGGACCGTTCGATGCGCGCGGTGTCCGGATCGATCCTTTCGGCCGTAGCGGCCTTTTCAAGCGTGATCGTGACGGGGCACGAGATTCCCGACCTGGCCCGTTGGTCGACGCGCTTCCTGGTGTTGCGTGACGGTCGAATCGGTTCGGTCGTGCCGGCGGCGGGCGTGGTGCCGGAAGAACTCATCAAGCGGGTCGACCTTGCGATTTCCGGAGGTGCGTCATGAGTCCGGTGCGGGTGACGCTTCGTCGTACGATCGGTCGGTTGTGCAATCTCTATTCGACCGCGCTTGTCTTCGCCGGGTTTCTGGCGGCCGTCGGCGCGCTCTTCGCGTTCAATCTGACGGCGGCCGAGGGCGGGGATGTTCCGCTCGTGACGATCTGGACCGTTTCGGTGTCGCCGATCCTGCCGGTCCTCGCTTCGTTGCTGGCGATGGATGTCTGGAGCGAGGAGCGGAATTCGGGCCGCATCGAACTGTTGCTGTCCGCGCCGGTGCGGGAACGAGAATTCACCTTCGGCAAGTTCTTCGGCGTGTGGATCCTTACGCTGGCGGGTATCGTCATATCTCAGTTTGCCACGCTGGTGTTCGTCGCGGTCTACGCGCCGAATCTGATCGGCGACCTGTCGGTCTTCAGCTTCCTTCCGGGCGTTCTTGCCCTGGCGATGCAGGGGGCGTTGTGGACGGCTGTCGCGGTGGCGGTCAGTGCGATCTTCCGTCATTCCGCGGCCACGGCTTGCTTCTCGGTCGCGATTCTGTCGGCGTTGCCCCGCGGCATTTGGTGGGCCTTGCTCGCGTGGGCGCCTCAGGGGCGTCTGTCGTTCGGTGAGATGCCGCTTGACGCCCATGCCTTCGATCTTTCGCTGGGATTGATCTCGACGGGGACGGTTCTGTCCTACATCGTCCTGACGTCCGCCGCCCTGATGGTGGCCTCCAAGTTGGTCGCGCGCCTTCGCCTGGTCGGCAGGGGGGCTGCGGCGATTCGTGCGAGCACGGTGCTGACGGTGCTCCTGGCCATGGTCCTGGCGGGGTCCGTCATGGCGTTGGCCATCCGTCTGAACGTCACGCTGGACCTGCCGATTGGTCCGAACGGCGGCACCCGTTTCTCGGCACGTACGCGGAACGTCCTTTCCGACGCCCGCGGGGAGGTCGTCGTGACCGCCTTCGTGTCCCGCAAGGATCCGCGTTTCCGTCCGATCGGCCATTTCCTCCGTGCGCTTTCGAGCGAGGCGACGGCGGTTGGCGGCGCGCGCATCACCGTCCGTTACGTGGATCCCCGCTGGGATCTTGGTGCGGCGGAGCGTCTCGTCCGGTCCGGAGCGACGGAGAACAGTCTGGTCTTCGAGCGCGGTCGTCGCGTTGAGGTGTTGCCGCTCAAGGACGGCTATGACGAGCGGCTTTGTGCGTCGGCGATCCTGAAGGTCGCCATGCCGCCCCAACGGCGCGCGGTCTACTGGACGAAGGGCCATGGCGAGACGCCGTTCCTGGCGGACGGGACCTCGAACACGAACAATGCGGCCTACGGCAGCTGGGGCTTGAGCGACATCGCCCGTGACCTGTCTCGTGACGGTTACCGCAACCAGCCGATTGACCTTGCGGGAGACGCACAGGTGCCTTCGGACTGCGCACTGATCGTCGTCGCCGGCGCGAAGGACGACTTCTCGCGAATTGAAATCGGCCGGCTCGACACCTACTTGAAGCAGGGCGGACGCCTGTTGGTGATGTTGAATTCGCCGGAATCGGGTGGGTTGGCGACGATGCTGTCAAGCTGGGGCATGCGTCCGACGGCCGCGACGCTGACCTCCGTCCGCACGCTGTCCGGCACGGATGCGATTGTCTCCGAATTCGGCGAGCATGCGGTTTCCGCGCCGTTGGCCGGTTCTCAGATCGTATTGGAGAAGCCGGTCGCTTTCATGCCGTCCGCGGCCGTCGAGTCCGGCGGCGGGGCGGACCGCATTGAGTTCTCCGAACTGGCGAAGGTCGGCGGTGTCTGTGTGGCGGCCGTGACCGAACGTGGCGCCGGGGCGGGCAAGGACCTCGCGATCCGTCCGACGCGCATCGTGGCGATTGGCGACGCGAGCTTCGTGATGAACGGGCAGCTGGCGGCCCGAGCGAACGCCAACCGCGATTTCTTCCTGAACTGTGTCGCCTACCTGTCGGGGACGGCGGCCGTGACCGAAGCGGGAATGGAGGCGAATCGCCTGGTCTCGGGCATGGACCGTGCGGCCCGCGCTCGGTTTGCCATCGCTTCCGCCGCGGTCTTCCCGGCGGTGATGCTGTTGGTGTTCGTGGGCGTCGTCCGCTTCAGAAGGAGGCTCAGATGAGAAACCGTCGCGCGATCTGCTGGCTGCTGTGTGCCATCATCCTGACGGTCCTGGCGCACGTGACCTTGTCCTACAAGGGCGGCGTCGACAAGGCGCTGGTGCAGCGTGCGCATCTCCTGTCGGGGACCGTTGACGACGTCCAGCGCATCGCCTTGGCCCGTCCGGGTGCCGCGGAGACGGTGATTGCCCGCTTCTCCGACTGGCGTTTGGTCGAGCCGTACCGCTCGAGTGTGGACCGTCGTGTCGTGATGAAGATGCTCGATGTGCTGACCGTCTCGGACATCGAAGAGACCGTCAGCGACCAGGAGCTGCTTCGACTTGGGCTCACGCGTGCGAGTTTAGGGCTTGAGGAGCCGCGGGCCCGCGTGGCGGTGTCCGTCGCTGACGGCGTGCAGGAGATCAGCTTCGGCACGGTCACGCCGACGGGTGAGGGCGTCTATGCGGCCGTGACCGGTGAGGACGCGGTCTATGTGGTGTCCTCCAACGTCTTCGCCGCCGTCGATCTCTCGCCAGAGGGCTTCCGTCGTCGTTCGGCCTTCCCGGTCGGGGCGGAGCTGGTACAGTCCGTGGATGTCAAGCGCGGTTCCGGCTCCTTCGTGCGTCTGGTCCGAGACGGGGAGGGTTGGAATATGGTTCAGCCGAAGGAGGCCTCGGCCTCCGCCATCCGCGTCCGTCAACTGCTGGCCGAACTGATGGCCACCTCGGCCGTCGACTTCATCTGGCCGAACGGAACGGAAGGGGAGGGGCAGACCCTGTCGTCGGCCCTGTTGGCCGGGTACGGACTGGATCCCGAGAGCGCCGTCACCGTCACCCTCAAGTGCGCGGACGGTACGGACCGTCAGATCGCCTTCGGCAAGGAGGCGAAGGACGGTCTCGTCTATGCGCTCGTGCAAAACGGCGGGGCGGTGGTGACCGTCAACGGTTCGCCCAAGGACCTCGCGCAGTCCGACGTCTCCTTCTTCACCGATACGCGTCTCTTCCCGGTCGCCGCGGAAACCGTGTCCCGTGTGTCCATCACCGATCGCGGGGCGAACTACCTCCTGGCGAAGGGCGAGGACGGGAACTGGCTGCTGGACGCTCCTGTGGTGGCCGCGACCGACGCGAGGAGCGTCGCCGCCCTGCTGGCGCGCATCGGCGAACTCCGTCCGGCCGATGTGGCGACGGAAGGCGTGACGATCTCGCTTTCCACCAATGCGGCACCCGTGACCGTGGCCCGCGATTCCGTGCTGAAGGGGCTCCGGCTGGAGGACCTTCGCAGCCGCGAGATTCTCGATGTCGATCCCGTCGGCGTCCGTCGTGTCGTCGTCTCGACTGCCTCGTCCAAGCCGACGGCCGTCGTCTACGACAAGGATCGCCGCGCCTGGAATGTCGAGTCCTCGGAGAAGGTCGGCAAGGTCTCGCCGGAGGCCGTGGACGCGCTGCTGGACAAGTTGCATCCTTTGCGCGCCGACTGGATCGTCAAGCTCAAGGTCTCCTCTGCGGATCTCCGCGCCTACGGCCTTGAGACGCCGAGCGTGACGGTTGCGATTGACCAGGCCAAGGAGGATTCCGTCCGGCGCAACATCCTTATCGGCGATGAGGCCCAGGGGGGACGCTTCGCGACCCTGGGTGCGACGGACGCCGTGTTCGTGATTTCGCAGGAAGTCCTGAGCCGGTTGACCGAGCCGCTCGTGACCGAATGATTGAACTCAGTTGAAAGGAACAGAATGAAATACGACAAGAACCATGCACTCCTGGAATGCTCCATTCCGGGAATCCCGCAGAAAAGCGGCAAGGTCCGCGATGTCTTCGATCTCGGCGACAAGCTCCTGATGGTCGTCACCGACCGCATCAGCGCCTTCGATGTGATCCTGCCCTGCGGCGTGCCCGACAAGGGTAAGGTCCTCAACCAGCTCTCGCTCTTTTGGATGGAGTTCTTCGGCATGAAGAACCACCTCATCACCGCCAACGTCGATGAGTATCCGGCCGAACTCCAGGCCTACAAGGAAGATCTTCGCGGACGCTCCATGCTCGTCAAGAAGGTCAACATGGTCGAGGTCGAGTGCATCGCCCGCGGCTATCTCACCGGCTCTGGGTGGAAGGAATATCAGAAGTCCCAGACCGTCAACGGCGAGAAGCTTCGTGAGGGCTATCAGAACGCCTCCAAGCTCGACGAGGTCCTCTTCACCCCGACGACCAAGGCCGCCATCGGCGATCATGACGAGGCGATCAACTACGCCGAGACCGTGAAGCTCGTCGGTGAGGAAACCGCCAAGGCCCTCCGCGAGACGACGATCTCGCTCTACAAGCGCGCCGCTGATTTCGCGATCCAGCACGGCATCATCATCGCCGACACGAAGTTCGAGTTCGGCAAGGACGCCGATGGTTCGCTCATCCTCGCGGACGAGGTCCTCACGCCTGACTCCTCCCGCTTCTGGCCCGAGGCCAGCTATGCGGTCGGCAGCAATCCGCCGTCGCTCGACAAGCAGTATGTCCGTGACTGGCTTGACTCCATCAACTTCAACCACCAGCCGCCGGGTCCGGTGCTCCCTGACGACGTGATTACGCGTACGCGCGAAATCTACATCAAGGCCTACGAAGACCTCTCCGGCAAGAAACTCGTTTAATCCGTATCCCGACGAAAGGAACCACGAACCATGGGAATGTTCGATAACATCAAGCAGGCGATGCAGATGCGCGCCGAAGCGAAGCGCATCCAGAACGAAATGCAGAAGATCACCGTCGACTATTCGAACGGCGGCATCACCTGCACGGCCAAGGGAGACATGACGATCTCCAGCATCACCTTCGCTCCCGAGGCCTATGACGAAGTCAAGGCCGGCAAGCCCGCCCGCTTCGAGACGATGCTTCTCAACGTCGTCAACGGTGCGCTCAAGAAGGCCAAGGACACGACCCAGGCCGAGATGGCTAAGCTCATGCAGGCCAACGGCATGGGAGGCCTTTTTGGAAAGTAAGGTCGAGCCGATAGCCGAGCTCGAACGGTGCCTGTCGAAGCTTCCGGGCTTCGGCAGGCGCTCTGCTTCCCGTGCCGCGCTGGCGTTGGTGCGGGAGCCCGGCCGTCTCCTCGATCCGCTGCGGGCGGCGCTTGAATCCGCCCGCAGTCGGGTCTGTTGCTGCACCCGCTGCGGCAGTTTCACGACCCTTGACCGCAATCCGTGCGACATGTGCACGGACGCGACACGCGACGGAACGCTCCTCTGCGTCGTCGAGGAACCCGCGGACATCATTTCAATCGAGTCCTCGGGCGCCTTTCGCGGACGCTACCACGCCCTCGGCGGCAAGCTCTCGCCCTCGCGTCACATGGGTCCCGAGAAGCTTCGCCTCGCCGAACTCGTCGATCGCGTCGTTCGCGAGGGCATCACGGAAGTCCTGCTCGCGCTTTCGACTGATATGGACGGCGATGCGACCGCAGGCTACGCGGCCGAACTCCTGAAGGGCAC
>CALZAJ010000018.1 GCA_945613785.1 uncultured Verrucomicrobiota bacterium
CCTCACGAAGAGATCCTGGTTACTGGCACCCATGTTGATCGTGACGTCGTTGCCAGCGGCCTTCAGCGCCTGAGCGATCGGGTGCATCGGCGCAACGCCAATGCCGCCGCCGACGCACACGATGCGACCGGGCTTGCCATCCTTGGGCTGATGGATTTCAGTCGGCTTGCCGAGCGGACCGAGAACCGCCGGCAGGAACTGACCGGGCTCGAACTTCGCGAGCTTCATGGTGGAGGCGCCCACGGTCTGGAAGATGATCTTAATGGTGCCCTTCTCCGTGTCGGCGTCGGCGATGGTGAGCGGAATGCGCTCTCCCATCTGCTCGTCGATCATGAGAATGATGAACTGACCGGCCTTACGTTCGCTCGCAATGAGCGGGGCCTCCAGCTCCATCTGAAAAACATTGTCAGAGAGCTGACGCTTGGAGATGATTTTGTTCATGATGTGCGAATTATAACACAGGAAACGGAGTTAGTCTTGTGTAATTTGGGACAGGACTGCGGCGACCGACATTTCTTGTCTGCCACCCAAACAATCATTTCCCCATCCCGAAAAGCTTCAGGGTGGCCCGGAAGTCCGCCGGCAACGGCGAATGCGCCTTGATCTGGGCATGCGCATCCAACGGATCCGGCAGCTCAAGCGTCGCAGCATGCAGCATCTGACGCGGAACCTGCATCAGACGCGGATCACGGGCGCTCTTCAGACCGAAAACACGGTCGCCGACAATCGGATAGCGAACGGACGACAAATGACGGCGAATCTGGTTCGTGCGACCCGTCTCAATGCGCACGCGTAGGAAGCTCGCATCCGCCCCAGCGGCCTCTCGCGTCACTCGGGAAACGGCCGGCTGACCATCCAACGGTGTATCGATGACCTGATGGGAAAACTTGAAGGAACCCGCAACAATCGCGTTATAAACCTTCAATACCTTATGCGTCTTGAAGGTCTCAATCGCCGCAACCAACGCCGCATGGTTCTTCGCGAACATGAGGCACCCCGTCGTGTCGCGGTCCAGACGATGAACGGCTTCCAACGTCGGAATCTTCTCCTGCTCACGCAGAATCGATTCAACCGACTTCGGATCGTCACAACTCACCAGCCCCGCCGGCTTGTCGGCAATCAGATAGGACTCGTTCTGCCAAAGCACCCGAACATGACGCTTGGAAGAGGTGGCTACGCTCGCGGACGCTGGAGCCTTGGAGTTGGCCGAGGCCTGACTCTGCTTCTGAGCCCCCTTCACCACCATCGCAGGGACCTCGACAATATCACCGGTATTGAGCTGAAAACGCGCAATCCAGACACATTTGCGATTGACCCACACGTTGCGCCCGTCAATCATCGCCTTCGCCGTGCGACGCGAAAGATTAAACTTGAGCGACAGGAAATCCTGCAGGAACTTGGGATCGGGCTTGTTGACGGCGAGGGACGTAATCCCCGCGGCATGCTGGGGAGCGCGTCGCATCGTATCAGACCTTCATGACGCTACCGACAACACCGCGGATCTTGCGACCGTCACGGTTCGGCGCGAGCGTGATTTCAATTTCATCGTCGTCTTCGCCCTCGTCGGACTCCGCCACGATGCCAATCGTCGAATCCTCGCCTTCCAACGCCTTCTTGAAGTTGTCGGGAAGCGGATCATCATTCATAAAATCACCGAAAACGTGCGCCTTCGCCTCTTCCTCGTCATCCAGACCGAACATCTGGAGGAAGGTGTCATTCACCTGGGTGAAACGACCCTCGGCATCACACGCAAAGAGCGCCGCCTGCGAAATCTGGAACGCATTCTCTTTCGCACGGAGCATCTCACGCACACGACGACGACGCTCGACATTGCGGACCGTAAAGACGAGATCGCCCGGATCCATCAAGTCAATGATCGAAACCGTCACCTCACACGCGAACTTCGTGCCATCCTTGTTCAGGCCGTTCGCATCGATCATCATGTGACGATCATCTTCCAGGCCCTTGCGGATACGCTGCACGATTTCCGGCGAAAGACCAGGAATATAGAAAGATATCGGCTTGTCGAGGACCTCTTCCTGCGTGTAGCCAAAATGCTCTTCCGCACGCGGATTCACCTCAAGGATGTGCCCGTTCGGATCCGTAATCACCACGGCATCGTACATTCCCGCCAGAAACTGGCGGAACAACGATTTGCGATCTTTAGGAACGAACAGTGCGGACATAGTCCACCTATTATACCACAGTATACTTCGGTGTCACAATCCCCCGTGTGGGGGAAAAGCCGCAAAAATCAGACGATGAGCATACAATCACCGTAACTAAAGAACATATAATTCGCCCGCACGGCCATCGCGTAGGCGCAAAGGACGCGCTCACGCCCGGCCAAAGCCGAAATCATCATCAGCAAGGTTGACTGCGGCAGATGGAAATTCGTCAGCATGCAGTCGCAGACCTTGAAGCGATACGGCGGATAAATGAAGATATTGGACGCTCCGCTGCCGGCAACGACTGGAGAGTTCTTCGACGGCTCGACCGTTTGATTGCTTGATTCGACCGCGGCCGCCACCGTCTCAAGCGTGCGGACCGTCGTGGACCCGACGCAGAAGACGCGTCCGCCACGGGCCTTGCAGGCATTGATCGCCTCCGCCGTCTCCGGCGGAACGGTGAAGGCCTCGTAGTCCATCTGATGGTCTTCGATGTTGTCCGCCTTCACCGGACGGAACGTGCCAGGCCCCACGTGGAGCGTCACCGCCACGCGCTGCACGCCCTTCGCCTCCAGCGCGGCGAAAATCTCGGGGGTGAAATGAAGACCCGCCGTCGGCGCGGCGACCGACCCCACCTCGCGCGCATAGATCGTCTGGTAGCGCGCGCGGTCCTCCCGCTCCTCCTCGGCCGTGCCCTCACGCTTCACATACGGCGGCACGGGCGTGTGACCGAATTCATCCAGGAGATCCATCAACGGACGCTCGCAGAGGAATTCAACCTGCCACATGCCAATGCCCTGCAAGGGCTTGAGAAGACGCACCCGCAGCTCGCCATTCGGACCGAACGAGGCCTCCTGGCCTTCCCGACACTTGCGTCCCGAACCGATGATCACGTTCCAGCGGAGCGAATCCTTCGCGGCCGTCATCGACGGACGCTCATCGTCCGCGTCCATCGGCGCGGCATTGACCATCAGCACCTCGACGGCGCCGTGCGTGTCGGGCCATTCGCCCAACAGACGAGCCGGAAAGACCTTCGTGTCGTTGACGACAAGAAGGTCGTTCGACGTGATGTATTCGACAATGTCGGCTATGTGACGATGCTCCAACATCCCGGTGTCCCGGTGCAGCACCATCATCTTCTCGGTGCCGCGCTGTTCGGCGGGATGCTGGGCAATGAGACGTTCGGGGAGCGGATACCAGAACTGCTTGGTCTTCATAGCGACATATTATACCACAGGCTCAGGCCTTGACGATCAGGGCCATGAAGACGAGGTCTTCCTTGCCGGCCGAGTTGTCGACGCCATGACCGGAACCCGAAGGCGTCCAGGTCTTGTCCCCCGGACCGATCGTGCGCTTCGCACCGTTGTCATCATAGACGGCCTCGCCCGACAGGACGAAATAGCTCTCACCCTCGCCGTGGTGCTCGTGATAGCCAAGGACCGAACCCGCCGGAATCGTGACCTTCGCGTAAAGTCCACACTTGTCGCCCAGCTCCTCCTCAAGAATAAGTTCGAGCTTGAGTTCACCCACGCCATTGGCGCTCGGCATCGTCATCGTCTTCATGTGCTGTTCCTTTCTGTTTCAGACCAACTTGCTCGTGCCCGTCAGCACGGACTTCGTATGGGCGTGGCAGATCGCCAGCCCCAAGGCGTCCGCCGCATCGTTCTGCGGCAGCTCGGGAAGCGCCAGCAGCGTCTTCACCATCCGCTGGATCTGCTCCTTCTCCGCAAGGCCGTTGCCGCAGACGGACATCTTCACACGACGCGGCTCGTACTCGTAAATCGGCTTGCCCGCGTCCGCCCCCGCGACAATGACCGCCCCTCGGGCCTCCCCGAGCACCATCATCGTATTCGCGTTCTTCCCGTAGATGACCTTCTCAACGCTCAGACAGTCCGGACTCCACGCCTCGATGAGTCCGGCAATCGTCGCATGGATCTTCTTGAGGCATTCGGAAATCGGCACCTTGGGTCCGTTCGGAATGTTGCCGTACGTCAGCGCCTTGAGCCGACTACCCGCCGTCTCCAGCACGCCATACCCCGTCGAGCGGAGCGAAGTGTCTACACCTAAGATGATCATTTCCGCTATTATATCAAACGGAAACCTTGGAGTTTATGATAAAATTTACAGTATGAACGAAGCTACCGTGCCGCAACGGGTCATCCGGTGGACCCAGAAACTTCTTGATCTCTCGCTCCGCAATCGCCTGCTCAACGCCCGCGAAACACGTGAGCTCATCCCCCTCGCCTGCCAGGACCCCGCCCGTCTCGAGGATCAGTTGGCCGACAACAAGGCCGTGCCGATCCAATCCGGCGACCTGACGGAATCGTTCCTCGTCTCCAAGGCGACGCCGGAAGAGACCGACAAACGCGTCAAGTATCTCTACCGCACGGCCAAGACCGACCTCGAGGAATCCGGCGTCAACACACTCTTCCTCGCGCTCGGCTTCCTCGAATGGATCCCGCCCGCTCGGGACGCGAAACCCTGCCGCGCCCCGCTCGTCCTGATGCCGGTCTCGCTCGTCCGCAAGTCTCTCTCCGACATCCGCCTCACCGCCCGGGACGAGGAAACCCTCGTCAACCCGACGCTCATCGAGCTCCTCCGCGCCGAATACAAGGTCGCGGTCAAGGGCGTCGACCCGGTCCCGGCCGACGAACATGGCGTCGACCTCAACGCGATCTTCGCCACCTTCGAAGAGTCCGTCAAGCAGCAGAAGGGCTGGACGGTCACCCGCGAAGTCGCGCTCGGACGCTTCTCGTTCGGCAAGTTCGTGATGTGGAAGGACCTCACCTCGCGCCTCGACTCCCTCCGCCAGAACAAACTCGTCGACCATCTCATCTCCGGCGGCGGCGTCTTTGACGATGGCATCGAAGTTCCGCCCGCCGAAGAGCTCGCCCCGAAGCTCAATCCGTCCGAACTCTACTGTCCGCTCAGCGCCGACTCCTCACAGTTGACGGCCGTCCTCTACTCGAAGCTCGGCAAGACCTTCGTCCTGCACGGTCCGCCCGGCACCGGCAAGTCGCAGACAATCACCAACCTCATCGCCCACAACCTCGCACACGGCCGCCGCGTCCTGTTCGTCTCCGAAAAGAAGGCCGCCCTCGACGTCGTCCACACGCGTCTCGCGAAGGTCGGCCTCAAGCCCTTCTGCCTCGAGCTCCATTCCAACAAGTCCGGCAAGGCCGAAGTCCTCGCCCAGTTCGCCGAAGCCCTCGCCATCCCCGTGAAGGCCGAAGGCAGCGAACGCACCCTGGTGGCCCGCCAGCTCGCGACCGCCCGCGACGAACTCGCCGGCTACGTCAACGCGCTGCATAAGGTCCGTCCGAACGGACTCTCCGCGTACGACTGCTTCGCCCGCGTCATCGCCGAAGGCACCCGCGCGAACGCCAGGCTCGTCAACCGCCTCACCCTCGAGGAGACGCGCGAGGCAAAAGACAACGCACGCGAAGTCGCCATCCGCCTCGCGAACGACCTCGCCGCCGTGAAGCCCGGCGCCGTCACCGCGCTTGAGCCGATGAAGGACCTCGAATGGACGCCGGTAGTCGAAGCGAAACTCGCCGCGGCCGCCACAGATCTCTCATCCGCCGCGAGCAAGGGCTTCTTCGCGAAACTCCTCGCCGCCTTCCGCAACCGCGCCGTCGTCTCGTTCGGCGCCGCCCGCAAGCTGACGCCCGAAGCCGCCGCCGCCCTGGCCGAAGCCGTGCCGGAATGCCGCGGCGCTCTCCGCTACCGTGCGACCCGCGCCGTGGCCGCGGCCAAGGGACTCGCCCCGTTCGCCGCCCACCTCGAGTCGCTCCCCGCCGTTCCTTCGGCGGACGCAGCAGGACGCCTCTTCGACTCCGCGCATGCCGCACGCATGCTGGACGAGGCCCTCGCCGCGGAACCGGCGCTCGCGCAGTTCAACGGACTCGACCACTCCGAGCGCATCAAGCGCTTCCGCGAACTCGACGACCGCTTCGCCAACCTCTCGCGTGAAGCCGCCTTCGCGAAGATCTCCGAGAAGCTGCCGCTCGACATGTCCGCCAAGGTCGCCAAGAAGAGCGAACTCGGCATCCTCCGCCACGAGTGCGAGAAGAAGATGCGCCACAAGCCGATCCGCCAGCTCCTCGCCGAGATCCCGACTCTCGCCCCGGCGCTCAAGCCATGCTTCCTGATGAGTCCGCTTTCGGTCGCCCAATACCTCCCGCCGGATACGGACCCCTTTGACCTCATCGTCTTCGACGAGGCCTCGCAGATCCCGGTCTGGGACGCCATCGGCGTGATCGCCCGCGGCAAGCAGCTCATCGTGGTAGGCGACCCGAAGCAGATGCCGCCGACGAGCTTCTTCCAGAAGTCCGACACCGAAGGCGAGGACGACGACGAGGCCGCCCAGGAGGACATGGAGTCGATCCTCGACGAGTGCCTCGCCGCCGGCGTCTTCTCGTCCCACCTCAACTGGCACTACCGCAGCCGTCACGAATCGCTCATCGCGTTCTCGAACCACAACTACTACGACGACCGCCTCTACACCTTCCCCGCCGCGAACCGCTCGCCGTCCCTCGGCGTCCGCTTCCAGTTCGTCGCCGACGGCATCTACGACCGCAAGGCGTCCCGCACCAACGAAAAGGAAGCGCGCGCCCTCGTCGACTGGGTCTTCGACCACGTCAAGGCGCCAGGTTACAAGCCGCGCTCGGTCGGCGTCGTCACCTTCTCGGAAGCGCAGAAGGACCTCATCGAAGGACTCTTCGAGGAACGCCGCGAGAAGGATCCGTCCATCGAGAGCTTCTTCTCAGACGAGAATCCCGAACCGTTCTTCGTCAAGAACCTCGAAAACGTCCAGGGCGACGAACGCGACGTGATCCTCTTCTCCGTCGGCTATGCCGCGGACAAGGACGGCAAACTCGCAATGAACTTCGGCCCCCTCAACCGCACCGGCGGCGAACGCCGACTCAATGTCGCCGTCACCCGCGCCAAGGAACAGGTCGTCGTCTTCGCGTCCATCCACGGTTCCCAGATCGACCTCTCGCGTACTTCGGCCGTCGGCGCCGCCCATCTCAAGAGCTTCCTCGAGTTCGCCGAGAAGGGATCGGACGCCGCACCTCAGGCCGCGGCAAAGGACAACGGTGCGTTCCCGAAGGCCGTCGCGGAATTTCTCCGCGGCAAGGGCTACGAAGTCGACGAATGCGTCGGCACCGGCGCGTGCCGCATCGACCTCGCGGTCAAGAAGCCGGGCGCGGACGACTATCTGCTGGCGATTGAGTGCGATGGACCCTCCTACGCCTCGCAGCTCACCGTCCGTGACCGCGACCAGCTGCGTCCGTCGGTCCTCAAGTCCCTCGGCTGGAAGCTCACGCGCCTGTGGAGCGTCGACTGGGCGCTGGACCGCACCCGTGCCGAAAACGCCCTGCTCGCGCTGCTCGATTCGCTGAAGTAAGCGTCAACCGAGGGCGGCAAGGATTTCGGGCAGCAGCTGTTTCTTACGGGACAGCACGCCCGGCATCTGCAAGGTGCCTTCGGGTCCCCGACGGTAGGCGAGGGCGCGGCGGACGGATTCGTGTCCGCGATAGAGCAGTTCGGAATTGCCGCGGACGGGGTCCGTCACCATCAGCGCCATGAAGTCGAGCGCATTGGCCTGGATCACGCGGTCCATCGCATCCGAAAGATCGGAGATGTGCTGATGGAAGAACGCCATGTTCGTCTCTTCGATCTGGGAAAGCATGAACTTGCGGCCGCTCTCGTTGTAGACCTTCGCATCGCTCAAGAGAGCCTGCTCGGCGCTCATCGACTGCAACGGAGACGAGATGGCGGACATGCCGTCCATGATCTCCTCGGCCGTCTCACCCGAAAGCTTCTCGAGCCACGAGCACATCGAACGATCGGCGTCCGTCGTCGTCGGCGACTGGAACATCAGCGTATCGGAGACGATGCCCGCAATCAGGACACCGGCGACCTCGCGGGTCGGACGCTCTCCGACGGCGCGGTACATGCGCGCGACGAGCGTGCAGGTCGAGCCCACGACATCGGCCGTGTAGCGGATCGGCTCCTTCGTCGCCGCAAAGGCGATGCGGTGATGGTCGACAACCTCGACCACCGGAACCTCGTCGACACCGGGAATGCCCTGGTCGACCTCGTTGTGGTCGACGAGAATGATGCGGAACGGCGGCTCCTGGGCGAACGCGCTCTTGAGTACCGTACCGAGCAGCTTGCCCGCCTCGTCCACGACCGGGAAGTGGTTGTGGGGATTGCGGACGGCTGACGTGCGGATGTCATGCACGGGGTCATTCTCGTTAAGCACCTGCGTGCACTTATGGAGCGGAGCACGACCGGTCGGAATCGTCACATCACCCTTCGTCAGGAAGAAGTTGAGGAGCTTCGCCGGCGAAAGCATGCCGATGAAGAGTCCGTCGCGTCCACGGACCGGGAGAGAGGACTGACCGCTCGCCTCCAACACGCGAAGCGAATCAACCAGCGGCGCATCGGCCTCGATCAAAGGGACCTCATGATCCACGAGGTGGCGGACACGCACGTAGACGTCACGCTTCACGCGCGGCGGCGTAAGACCGTAATGGTCGAACACCCACTTCGCCTTGGCCGGCAACCGGCCCGCGCAAATCGCCTCGACATCAGCCATACCCGTCCTTCTGCGAAGGTCAGCCAACGCATAGGCGCTCATGATCGAATCGGTGTCAGGGTTCCGGTGTCCACAAATATACGTCTTCATGTGCGGTATTATACCAAATCTTCCCATCACACCAACTCACACCCCCAACGCCCGGGTGTGATTCTAGAGTGTTGAAATGATCCGCAGATGCCTTCGGTATGCGCAGAGCGCGACCGATTCGATTTGTGCGGGCCCTTGGGGCCGGCTTCGCACAAATCGAGCTGGCCGCATTTCTGCGTGCGACAACGTCGCCTGCGTGAAAAACGCACCTGGCTCAACAAAGAGAAGCAGAGTTCGGAACAGGGTCTGGGGCGGCGCTCCAATTCAACACGGCGCTACTTGTCCACGCCCTTCGGCTCGACGAAGCCGCGGACGGTCAGGTAACCGAGCAGCGGCGGACCCTTGAAGGCGCGACGGTAGATGCGCGCGTAAGTCAGCTCCTTCGCGGGAATCGTCTCGGCCGTTCCGTCGTTGAACACGATGACTGCGCAGGCATCGTCAAAGAGCGATTTCACCGCGCCGGACGAAGGACCGAGCGGAATCACCTTCCTGGCGTTCTTCAAGCCGTCCCATTCGCGCAGCAGATAGACCGGATTCAGGTTGGCGGTGACGACATCGGTCTGCTGCTCAAGGCGTTCGGCCTCGAGATCCCGGCGAAGATCTACACAAACGGAGACATCAGGGAGTTGAAGTCGTCAGTGAACCCGTTCTGAGTAACCACATAATTATTATGAAGCCCGCAAGCGGAAAACGCATGCGGGCTTGGGCGGAAACGCGATTTTGAGATTTTCAAGTGGCAAACTCGGGTTATAGCAGACACTTATAGATCAATCTGCTTGCAAAAGTCCGCCGCTCGGCCTCACTCTTGTTACTCCAGTCCCTGCACCCACGTGCGGATGGCCGACTCGTCCGCATGCGTCAGGTTTTTCGGCGGCACGAAGGTCGCCTTCGGCGCGGACGGCTTCAGGTAGTCGAGCGTCCTGCCCGCGCCGCTCCCGCCGCTCGTGAAGAACGGAACGATGCGCTTGCCGGCGAGATCGTGCGCTTCGAGAAACGTATTGACGATCGTCGGGGCGACGTACCACCAGATCGGGAAGCCGACGAAGACCGTATCGTAGTCCGACATATTGGCAACCGTTCCCGCGATCGCGGGACGGGACGCCTTGTCCGCCATCTCGACGGACGAGCGGCTCTTCTTGTCGTGCCAGTCGAGGTCGGCCGCCGTATAGCGCTCGGCTGGAACGATCTCCTTCAGGTCCGCGCCCAGCACCTTCGCCAGGATCTCGGCCTTGCCCTTCGTCGTGCCCGTTGCGGAAAAATAAACAACCAGCGGCTTTTTCATCTCAACTTTCTCCTTTGTGTTCTTGGCCTCCTCGCCAATGCCGTCCTTCGTACAACCGACAAAGGCGACGGACAGTGCGCCCAAGACGAATTCAGATCTTTTCATGTTCATATTCTTGACTCCTTTCAAGTTGTCTTCAAGACTTTCGCCGGAACGCCACCGACGACCGTGCGCGGCGGCACGTCCTTCGCCACGACCGCACCCGCGCCGACAATCGCACCGTCGCCGATCGTGACACCCGGCAGGATCGTCACGTGGGCGCCGATCCACACCTTGTCGCCAATCCGAACCGGCTTCGCCCACATGGAGGCGCGGTCGTCGGGATCCTGTTCGTGGTTTAGGGTCGCGATGACGGTCTGCGGACCGATGAGGACGTCGTCCCCGATCCAGATTCCGCCCTGGTCCTGGAACTGACAGCCCGCGTTGACGAAGACGCGCTTGCCGACGTGCGTGTTCTTCCCCGCGTCCGTGAAGAACGGCGGCCAGACCGTGACCGTCTCATCGAGTTCGCACTCCCAAAGCCGTCCGAGAACGGCGCGAACTTCGCGCGCTTCGTGATAGCCCGTATTGATCGCAGCCAGAAGCCGCTGCGCCTCCTGCGAATGGCGATGGAAGACCTCATGAAGCGGCGACCCCGCAACAATCTTTTCACCCGACGCCATCCGCTTCCTGTATTCTGCCGTTGTCACGGATCAATCCCTGCTTACGCGTGCGCGAGGACATCGGCTGAGATTTTCTCGACCGTCAGGCCGGCGCGCGTGAGGAGGTCCTTCGGATCAAAACGGTCCTCAAACTTCTTGGGCGCGCCCTTGACCAGCACCTTGAGTCCGTGCGCCGCCGCGACACGCGCGACCTTCTCGCCGAAGCCGCCGGCGATCACGCCGTCCTCAAGCGTGACGACAAGCTCGTGGTCGTTCGCCAGGTCCGCGATCAGCGCCTCGTCCATGTCTCCCGCATAGCGCGGATTGACCACCGTCGGATCAAGTCCCTTCTTACGCAGTTTCGCCGCGACCTCCTGCGCAAGCGGGAAGAACGCGCCGAGCCCGAAAAGCGCCACCTTCTTGCCGCGATGGGCAACCTGGAACTTTCCGATGTCGGCGTAGTCCGTGGCGACGGGAATCGTCGCTGGCGTGTTGCCGCGCTCCCACATCCGGATGACGACCGGACGCGCACGCTGCGTGAGCGCCCAATCAAGCATCGCGAAGTATTCCGCTTCGCTCGAGGGACAGAGAAAGACAAGGTTCGGGATGTTCGACGCCATAGGGATGTCAAAGAAGCCGATGTGCGTCACGTCGTTCATTGCCGAAAGTCCGTTCGCGCAAACGACGATTACCGCCGGATTCGAGTTCACCGCGAGATCGTGCGACAGCTGGTCGTACGTGCGCTGCAGAAAGGTCGAGGCGACGAACCAGACGGGACGCGCACCGCCCTTCGCAAGCGCGCTCGAGAAGGCGACCGCGTGTTCCTCGCAGATGCCGGGATCGACGAACTGCTTGCCGGCGCGCGCGCGGCGCGGCTTGGTGAAACCGCCGAAGATCGGTACCGCCGCATTGATGACGCAGAGCGTCCCGTCCGTCTCCATGCGCTTCAGGAGCCACTCGGCCGTGCGGTCATGGACGCTTTCGCCGAATTCCTGCAGCATCTTGCCCGTCTCGAGGTTCCACGGCATCGACCAGTGCCAGGGCTCCTTGTTTTCGGTCGCGTACTTGTAGCCGTGCCCCTTCTCGGTATTGACGTGGACGACGACCGGATGATCGATGTCCTTCACCTGCTCGAACGCGGCAATCAGCTTGTGGACGTCATTGCCCTCGTCGACATACAGGTAGTCAAGTCCGAGCGCCTTGAAGAAATTGCAGGGATCCGCCCCCTTCGTCTCGCGGAGCTTCTGCAAAGACCCGAGGAAACCGCCGTGGTTCTCGGCGATGGACATCTGATTGTCGTTGAAGATGACGATCGCATTGCCGCCCTGCTCGCCCAGGTTGTTGAGACCCTCGAAGGCCATGCCGCCCGTGAGCGACCCATCGCCGATGACCGCGATGACATTGTACTTTTCGCCCTTGAGGTCACGCGCCTTCGCGAGTCCGCAAGCGAGCGAGACCGAGGTCGAGGTGTGGCCGATGACGAAGTGATCGTGCGGCGACTCCGACGGTTCGGAGTACCCTGAGATCGAATCGTACTTGTCCTCGTCGAGATACGCTTCCATGCGCCCCGTCAGCATCTTGTGGGGATAGGCCTGGTGCGAGACGTCGAAGATGATCTTGTCGACGGGCGAATTGAAGACGCGATGCAAGGCAACCGTCGCCTCAAGGAAGCCGAGGTTGGGCCCGACATGACCGCCGTGCGCGGCCGTGCGCGTCAGCATCGCCTGACGAAGGTCATCGCAAAGCTCGTTCAGCTGTTCGGCGGGCACTTTCTTCAGGGCCTCGGGCCCGGTAATCTCACGCAAGTTCATGTTAATGTCCTTTCTTAAAGACAAGCTCTTTCAATTCCGGTACAAGCGCATTTCGTCTTCGGATTCGTCTCGATAGCGAGATGCGAAAACCAGCTCGTGGGCGCGGCGCATGCCGCAACAGCCAGACATTTAATGCCCATAATACCTCCACCTTTCAACCACCATTCTACCACAGGCCTTTAAGAATAACCAATATCATTATATTATTTATTCTATAATAGATTCTTATAGATGAATTTGATATACTTCCGGCCTATGGAACTTCGCGTCCTCAGGTATTTTCTCGCCATCGCCGAAGAAGGCAGCTTCTCTCGCGCAGCCAAACGGCTGCACGTCTCACAGCCGGCCCTCTCTCAGCAGCTCGCCGCGTACGAGAACGAAATCGGCTCTCGCCTTTTCGAGCGCACCTCGCGTCACCTCGAGCTGACCGCCAAGGGACGGCTCCTCCTCGCACGCGCCCGCGACATCGTCGAGCTTGCGACGCGCACGGAAGAAAGCCTGAAAGCGAGGGAATCAAGCGGCCTCTCGGGAACGCTCGTCATCGGGGCTGGCGAGGTCGCGGCCTTCGGATGCCTTGCCGCCGCGCTGACGGCGCTCAAGGCTGCGCATCCGAAACTCGACTTCCGCATCATATCCGGGAACGGCGAGGACCTCGCCGGCGGACTCTCGAACGGCACGATCGACCTCGCGCTCTTCGTCGGCCCGGGGCGCTACGAGGACTACGACTACCTGGAGCTTCCCGAGACGCACCGCTGGGGACTCCTCCTCCGCGCGGACGACCCGCTCGCCGGCAAGAATGCCGTCACCCCGAAGGATCTCCAGAACCGTCCCCTCATCACCTCGCGCCAGCGCCTCGTCTGGAACTTCCTCACCGGCTGGCTCGGAAAGCCCTTCTCGCAGCTGAACATCGTCGCGACCTACAACCTGCTCTATAATGCGGCGCATCTCGTGAACGCGGGACTCGGCGCGGCAATCTGCATCGACGGACTCGTTCCCGCCACCTTCGCGGACAGGCTCGTCTTTCGTCCCTTCCGGCCCACGCTCACCTCCGACGCCTATCTCGCCTGGAAGCGCGGCACGACGCCAGGCCCCGCCGCCCAGGCGCTGATCAATCGGCTGAGCGGAACGTAAGCGTCTTCTTCCAGGACCAGTCCTTCAAGCTTCTTCGTCTTGTTTTTTCGCAATCCATGCCATCAGGAACTCGACGGCCTTCAGCTGCTGAACTTCAGTAAGGCGACGCTCAAAAATAACTACTACACATAACGGCATTTTCGATCCCGCCCC
>CALZAJ010000019.1 GCA_945613785.1 uncultured Verrucomicrobiota bacterium
CCCGTTGATCTCGTCCATCCTGGTGACGGGGCTGATCCTCACCTGCGTCCTGCGGCTCGTTCACGTCTTCAACCTGAAGAACGCGTTCCGCATCATGTTCCAGGGCGAGGAGGAGGACACCGGCAAGAAGGCGCACGGCGAGGTCTCGCAGTTCGGCGCCCTTTGTACGGCGCTTTCGGCGACGATCGGCACAGGCAACATCGTGGGTGTGGCGACGGCGATCGGCACGGGCGGCCCGGGCGCGCTCTTCTGGATGGAAGTCGCGGCGTTCTTCGGCATGGCGACGAAGTACGCGGAAGGCCTTCTGGCGGTCAAGTACCGTGAGATCACGCCGGACGGACGCGTCCTGGGCGGTCCGTTCTACTACATCGAGCGCGGTCTGAAGGGTAAGTTCGGCATCCAGAACTGGAAGTGGCTTGCCGTCCTCTTCGCGCTCTTCGGCACGCTTGCGGGCATCATGGGCATCGGTACGATTACGCAGATCCACGGAATCACCTCGGCGGTGCAGCGCTTCTTCGATCCGGGCTTCAATCCGCAGGACATGGAGACGGGCATTCAGCTCTTCGGCACGACTTATTCCGTGCCCGTGGTGATCGCGGGTGCCATCGTGACGCTTTGCGTCGCGCTTGTCGTGATCGGAGGTCTCAAGCGCATTGCCGCGGTCTCGACGGTCGTCGTGCCGTTCATGGCCATCTTCTACGTCGTGATCATCGCGTTCCTCCTGTTGGGCAACGTCTCGAAGATCTCGGATGCGGTCGAGCTCATCATCCGCGCGGCGTTCAATCCGTCCGCCTTCACGGGCGGCGTCGTGGGCACGATCTTCATCGCAATGCAGAAGGGCATCGCGCGCGGCATCTTCTCGAACGAGGCGGGCCTTGGCTCGGCGCCGATCGCGGCGGCCGCGGCGAAGACCCGCGAACCCGTCCGCCAGGGTCTCGTCTGCATGACCGGCACGTTCATCGACACGATCGTGATCTGCACGATGACGGGCCTTGCGATCGTCGTGACGGGCGCCTGGGAGCCGTCGCTCGGACTCAAGGGCGTGGACATCACGATCGAGGCGTTCTCGCGCGGTCTTTCCTTCATGGGTCCGCAGTCGGGTCTTTTCGCGAGCTTCTTCCTGATGCTGGCGCTCACGTTCTTTGCCTTTACGACGATCCTCGGCTGGGACTACTATTCGGAGAAGTGCATCGAGTATCTGGGCGGTTCCCGCCGTCAGTGGGTGGTTTACGCCTATCGTGCGCTTTATGTGCTCGTGGTCGCGATCGGGCCTTACCTCACGGTTGAGGTGGTCTGGGGTGCTGCGGACGTCTTCAACGGCCTCATGGCCTTCCCGAACCTCGTGGCGCTCGTCCTGTTGGCGCCGATGGTCGGCCAGGCGACGAAGGACTATTTCTCTCGCAACAGGTAATCGCACGGAAAGGAAACAGACGATGGCGAATGAGCTCGATGAACTGACGGGCCCTGTGAACGGGGCCGGACGCGACGTGAACGTGATCGAACGCCAGCTGGCGCCCAAGACGGGCTTCGGCTCGGTGCTGTTCGAGATCGTCCTTTGGCTGGCCTTTATCGTTCCGGGACTGATCTTCCTCTTCATGAAGATCGGCGCGAAGAACTATTTCCAGAAGCTTCAGCAGAAGCTGCAGGCGGACGCTTCGACGATCGACAACTATCTCGAGCAGCGCGTGCAGATCCTGCAGAACGTGGCGGGTCTCGTCAGCAAGGCGATCGATCTCGACAAGGACGTCATGAAGGCGGTCGCGGCGTTCCGCGGCGGACGTCTTCCCGAGGGCGAGCGCAGCGCGGTCGCTTCGCAGATCGACGGCTGCTTCGGCCGTCTCTTCCCGCAGGTCGAGGCGTATCCCGAGCTGAAGGCCCATGCCGCCATCGCGGATGCGATGCAGCAGAACGCCTACCTCCAGAAGGAGATCACCGCGGCCCGCTCGCTCTACAACGACACGGTCGCGCAGTGGAACCAGGATCTCTATGACTGGCCGACGAAGATGATCGTTGCCTCGCGCGCGGGCTACACCACGCGCATTCCGTTCACCGCCAGCGCCGAGGTCAAGGCGCAGGCCCGGAAGGCCTTCTTTTGATTGAAGACGTCTACGAGCCGCTGGCGCGGTATCGGGACGAATTCCGCGACCGTTTCGCCGAGCTGACGCGGGAGAAGTTTCGGGAACTGACCGAGGCCTCCGGCGTCGATGTCGAAGCCAACCGCAAGACCGTCGCCCGCATCGCGTCCCTCCGGCGTCAGGCGAAGTCCGTCCGCATCCGCAAGTTCTTCGTCGGACTCCTGATGGCGCTCGGCTTCCTGGCCGCCGTCGGTTGCGGCATCGCCGTCTCCCGTTATTGGCAGGATGACCGTCGTCTCGCGACGCAGCTGGCGGTCGGTGCCGTCGCGGGTCTTGTCGTCGTGTTCGTCTGTCTCTCGCCGTTCCGCAGGCTGAAGGCTCGTCTGGCCGAACTCTCGGCCGAGATCGAGCAGCAGATCCAGCTCGCCTGGGAGCAGCTGGAGCCTCTCAACCAGCTTTACACGTGGGACATCACGCCGCGGCTGATCGAGGCGACGGTGCCGCGGCTTGCGTTCGATCCGTTTTTCACCGCCCGGCGTCTCGCCGACCTGCGTCGGCTCTACGGCTGGAGCGACGCGTTCAATGACGGGAAGTCGGTCCTCTTCGCGCAGTCGGGCGTCATCAACGGCAACCCCTTCGTCTTCGGCGAGTACGTGGAGATGACATGGGGCACGGAGACGTATCACGGCTACAAGACCATTCACTGGACGGAGATCGAGCATGACGAGAAGGGGCGGCCCCGCCGCGTGTCGCGTTCCGAGACGCTGCATGCGAGCGTCACCAAGCCGAAGCCCGAATACGGCGAGCACAAGGTCCTCATCTACGGCAACGATGCGGCGCCGAAGCTCTCCTTTACGCGGCGGCCTTCGGAGCTGTCGGGGGCGGGGAACGGATTCTTCTCGCGCTGGAAGCGTCAGAGGACGATCAAGAGGCTGGAGCGGTTCTCGCGCAACCTGGACGACGACTCGAACTACACGATGATGGCGAACAAGGATTTCGAAGCGCAGTTCTGTACGATGGACCGAACGGACGAGGTGGAGTTCCGCCTCCTCTTCACGCCGCTCGCGCAACGTCAGATCCTGCAGCTCCTGAACGACCGGTCCGTGGGGTATGGCGATGACTTCACCTTCCGGAAGGCGCAGAAGATCAACCTGCTCTGGGCGCGGCATCTGGACGCCGTTCCGATCGACACGGACCCCGAGCGGTTCCAGGACTGGGACTACGACCGGGCGGCGCGCAACTTCCAGGCGTTCAACGAGGAGTACTTCAAGAGCGTCTTCTTTGCGATGGCGCCGCTTCTGGCGATTCCGCTCTATCAGCAGACGCGGACACACGAGGACATCTGGAAGGGTGTCGTTCCCGGCGAAGATTCCTCGTTCTGGGAACACGAGGCGACGGCCAACTACCATGGCGAAGAGGAATTCCGCCATCCGGCCTGCATCACCCGCAGCATCCTCAAGACGTCCGTTGTGCGGGATTCGGACGGCTCGGGCCGCGTCGCCGTGACGGCCCACGGGTTCCGCGGCGAAAAGCGGACGGACTACGTGGAGGTCTACGGCGGGGACGGACGCTATCATAGCGTGCCGGTCGAATGGACCGAATACCTGCCCGTCTCCCGCACCCGCGAGATGTCCGTCTCCGAATCGGCCACGCCGTCGGAGGATTTCCGACAGAGTTATGAGGGGGCGTCCGCGGCGGTTTTCCGTCGCTCAATCTACTCTTACCTCGTCCGCTGATTTATGATATAATTTCCCAAATTTGAGGTGAATTATGACTCTTGCAGAACTCGAGAATGCGAAGGCGGAGAGCCTGAAGGAAATCGCGGCGGCGGCTGATGCGGCGGCGATTGAGGCGCTTCGCGTCAAGTATGTCGGCCGCAATGGCTCCATCCCTGCCCTGATCAAGGCGATGAAGGACGTCCCGAAGGAGGAGCGTCCGGCGTTCGGCAAGGCCGTCCAGGCCTGGCGCGCCGAAGTCGAGGCCGCGTTGGCGGCGAAGGGCGGCGGTGCGGGTCCGTCGGAGAAGGAAGTTGACGCCGATCTGACGCTTCCTGGCCGCTGGTGGGGTCTGGGCGTCAAGCATCCGCTGTCCCGCGTCATCGAGGAGTCGGCTGCGATCTTCGCGCGTCTGGGCTTCACGGTTGCGGACGGTCCGGAACTTGAGAACCGCTTCAACAACTTCACGGCGCTCAACACGCCCGAGCACCATCCGTCGCAGGACCGCACCGACACGTTCTGGTTCGGCGAGGATTGCCTGTTGCGTACGCAGACCTCTCCCGTGCAGATCCGCACGATGATGGAGAACAAGCCGCCGATCCGCGTGATCTGCCCTGGCCGCACGTATCGCCGCGACACGACGGATGCGACGCACTCCGCGAACTTCCATCAGATCGAAGGCCTTTACGTTGACACGAAGCCCGTGTCTCTCGCCGATCTCAAGTCGGTTCTCGCGTACTTCGCGAAGGAGATGATGGGTGACGGCGTGACGGTCCGTTTCCGTCCGCACTTCTTCCCGTTCACCGAACCGTCGGTGGAAGTCGACTTCACCTGCCACGTTTGCAAGGGCAAGGGCTGCAACGTCTGCAAGCAGTCCGGCTGGATTGAGGTCGCCGGCGCCGGCATGGTCGATCCGCGCGTGTTCGGTCACGTCGGTTATGACGCTGAGAAGGTCTCGGGTTATGCGTTCGGCTTCGGTGTGGAGCGTATCGCGATGATCAAGTACGGCATTCCGGACATCCGTTGGCTGTACGAGAACGACGTGCGCTTCCTGAATCAGCTCGGGTAAGCGCCGCGTGAGAGCGGCTGGGAGGTCTGAGCCATGATGACCATTTACAAATGGGAGAACGGAGGTCTCCGCGAGGCGCAGGACATGGATGGTTCCTGCTGGATCAATCTCGTGGAGCCGACGACGACGGAACTGGAGAAGGTCCTGACCTGCTCCAACGTGCCGCGTGACTTCCTGACCGACCCGCTTGATACCGACGAACGTCCGCGATTCGACTACGACGATGGCGCGACGATGCTCATCATTCATGTGCCGACGCCCGTGGAGGACGTTGACGCGGAAGAGGTCGTTCCGTACCGTACGGTCCCGTTGGGCATCATTTTCTTCGCGCAGTCCGTCATCACCGTCTGCAGCGCGCGGACGCCGGTGACGACGGCGTTCCTGGATCAGATCCGTCGTGTGTGTCCGCCGAGCGACCAATATCGTTTCGCCTTCCGCCTGTTGTGGCATGGCGGCGTCCTGTTCCTGCGCTATCTGCATGACATCCATCAGCGCACCAATGCGCTCGAAGAGGAGCTGCACGCGTCCATTTCCAACGAGGTGCTCTTGAAGCTCCTTTCGATCGAGAAGTCGCTCGTGTATTTCACGACGTCCCTGAAGGCCGACACGATCGCGCTTGCCCGCGCCAACACGGCGCGTCAGCTGACGTTGTCCGAAGACGACAGCGACCAGCTGGAGGACGCGATGGTCGAGTACCAGCAGGCGCTGGAGACGGCGAACATCCATGCGAACATTCTGAACGGCACGCTGGATACGTTCGCTTCGCTGATCAACAACAATCTGAACAACGTCATGAAGTACCTGACGGTCGTCACGATCTTCTTGGCGGTTCCGACGTTGATCACGTCCGCCTACGGCATGAACATCAAGCTGCCGGGAGTGGACGGCGAAGGCGATCCGAGCGTGTTCCTCACGCTCGTGGCGATCTCGGCCTGTGCGGCCGGCCTGATCGGTCTCATCCTCTTCGTCCTGTCGAAGAAGCGGCGCTTCTGATCCGACGATGAACGGACGATTTCGCAGTCAGGACCCAATTGCCCCTCGGACGGGTTTTTGGTATAATTTCCAGACTTAACTTTCCAAAGGGAGAAGAAAATGGCCGATACTCAGGCATTGGTGCAGCAGTTGAACGAGTTTGCGGAGAAGCAGGACTTCGAGGGGGCTTTCAAGCTCATCCGCGACAATCAGAATGATATCGCCAAGAATCTCAATCCGGCCGGCGTCAAGGACGCACTGAAGAAGACGACGAAAGATCGCCTTCTTCTTTCTTTTGTGGACGGCGCGGAATTCGGCGTGAAGCCGATGGACAAGGCGATGGTGGCGCTCGAGAAGCTGATCAGCTTCCAGGCCGATGCGCTCGTGTTGAGCGACAGCTGGGGCCTCGGCAAGGTCAAGCGCCTCGACTACTTCTACAAGCGCATCACGGTCGACTTCAGGACGAAGAAGGGCCATCAGTTCTCCTATGCGGCGGCGGTCGACATGCTCGTCAGTGCGCCTCAGGATCACATCCTCGTCAAGCAGGCGGCCGATCCCGTGGCCTTCGAGCAGATGCTCAAGGAGCGTCCGGCCGACTTCGTCAAGGAGGTCCTCAAGAGCTACGGCGACATGCCGATTACGCGTCTCGAGGACGTCTGCGTGGCGAACGGCTTCGTCAAGAGCGTGAACTGGAAGAAGTTCTGGGAGTCCGCCCGCACCGACCTGCGCAAGGACGTGCTCGTCGAGATTCCCGCCAAGCGTGCCGATCCGATCCGTCTCAAGGCGGCGGCCGAGGATTATGGCGACAGCTGGCTGACGGCGTTCTCGCACGAGACCGATCCGAAGCTCATCCTGGCGTCGGTCCGTGAATATGTCGCGCAGAACAAGTTCAAGGCGGCCGATGATTCGGTCAAGGCGAAAATCGAGGAGCGTCTCGTGTTCGCGGTCACCGCGGCGCGCAAGGTCGACGACGCGCTCTACGCCCGTCTCGCCTGCCAGGTTCAGGCGCTCGGTTTCGCGAATCCTCCGGCGGCCGCCATGCGCGAGTACCTCTGGGAGCGCAAGCGCTTCATCAAGGCCGCGGCCGCGTTGCCGGCCCGCGAGGTCGGTGCGATGATCTCCTTCCTCGCCGAGAGTGCCGAGGCGAAGGCCAAGCTCTACGCGGCGATTCCCGAGTTCTGCTTCACGGCGGTGACCGAAGTCGTCAGCCAGTTCGCCAACGAGTCCGAGAAGGACGCCGAAGGCAATGTGATGGGTTATCCGTGCCGCAAGGCGGTCGGCGACCTCATGAAGGAGTCCCAGGCCCCGGCGACGCTCGTGACGCTGATCGTCGGTAAGATCGAGCAGTTCGGCACCTTCAAGTACGGCGAGGTCGAGGTCGACGGCAAGAAGATCCGCGTGCTCAAGAGCTACGCGCTGTGGCCGGAGCTGCCGGCAATCACGACGATCCTCGCCCATGCGATTGCGCTCGGCGAAGGCCGTCGTGGCGGCGAGACGCTGAAGATGCAGAACATCATCCGCCGTCTCTTCGGTGACAAGAACTGGCTCGAGAAGGTCTTCAAGCTTCTCACGCCGAGCGAACAGCTCTTCATCTTCGAGCGCTTCCAGGCGTCCATCGCGTGGGATCCTTCGACGCACCACACGACCGTCATCCGCATGACGCGTATCGTGCCCGAACTCGAGGCGCACGTCGTTAAGGTCGAGAAAAAGAAGGAATACGCCCGCGAGACGTCCTACCGCAGCTTCGCGATGAAGAAGGCAGAGTACCTCAAGCTCATCAACGAGGACATGCCCGAGAACGTTCGCAAGATCGAGTTCGCGAAGGGCTTCGGCGACCTCTCCGAAAACGCGGAATACCAGTACGCGAAGGACGAGCAGCGTCAGCTCATGCAGAAGCAGTCCGTCATGCAGGAGGAGCTCGAGGCGGTCAAGCCGACCGACTTTGCGACGGCGACGACCGACGAGGTCATGCCGGGCGTCTCCGTCGTCATCGTGGCGGCCGACGGCGAGAAGACCTATCACATCCTGGGCGAGTGGGACAACGACGTCGAGAAGGGCGTGCTCTCCTCGAAGGCGCGTCTCGCGCAGAACATGCTCGGTAAGAAGGCCGGCGATCAGTTCGAGCTTCCGAGCGTCGATGGCCCCGTTGCCTTTGCGACGATCAAGTCGATCCTCGAGCTTCCCGCTGAAATCCGCGAGTGGATGAAGCTTCCCGCGGGCATGCAAATTTGATAGAATAGGTTTCGTATTCCGCGTGACGCAGTACGAAAGGAGGCCTGACCATGGGATTTAAGATCGAGAGCATTGCCAAGAAGCCGGCGAAGAAGGCGGCAGCCGCGAAGAAGCCCGCCGCCAAGAAGGAACCGGCGAAGAAGGCCGTTGAGAAGAAGCCGGCGGCGAAGAAGGCCGCGGCCAAGCCCGCGCCGGCGCCGAAGGCCGAGGAGAAGAAGGAAGTCAAGCGCGTTCCGCCGCGCATCATCAAGAAGCCGACTGCGACCGCCAAGCCTGCGGCGAAGCCGGATGAGGTCTATGACACGGCGAAGGCGGTGGCCTTCGCGATGTCCATCGCCGAGGAGATGAAGCGTTCTGCCCGCGATGCGGACAAGAAGCGCAACGAGAGCGAGATTCAGCTCTCCGACCGTCCGACGTCCCGTACGCAGGGCAAGAACTCCAACAAGTTCCCGGCGGCGGACCTCAAGGAGTTCCGCAAGCGTCTCATCGCGGCGCGTGAAGAGGCGCTCAACGGCGTGGACGCGATGAAGGCGACCGGCTTCAACGAGTCCGAGGACCATGAGGCGGACGGCGGCGATGGCACGAACCAGACGCTGCGTCTGCAGGCGCTCGGCCAGATGGGCAACATCAACCGCACGATTCAGCAGATCGAAGAGGCCCTCCACCGCATCGACGACGGCTCGTACGGCGTCTGCACGGTGTGCGGCCAGCTGATCCGCAAGCCGCGTCTGATGAACCAGCCGTTCGTCCTGACGTGCATGGAATGCCAGAGCGAGATGGAGCGTAACCGCGGCTGATGCGTAAGTTGCTGCTCATTCTCGCGGCGGTCGTCGGCCTCGTGATTGCCGACCAGGCCGTCAAGGAAATCGCCGCCGCCTCATTTAGACAGGCGGCGGTTTCCGTCATTCCGAACGTCTTCGACCTCGCCTATGTCGAGAACCGCGGCTGCGCCTGGGGCCTGCTTCAGGGCAAGGTCTGGCCGCTGGCCGCCTTTGGCGTCCTGGCGCTCGCCTGTCTCGTCTGGAAGCGGAAGTCCGTCTTCTCCTGCGAGGGGGCGAATGGTGCGGTTGCCCGTGGCTGGCGCGGATGCGCCGCGGTGGCCGAGCCTCTGCTGTACGCTGGCGTCGTCGGCAATCTGATCGACCGGATTTTCCGCGGTTATGTGATTGACATGTTCGACTTCCATTGGGCGGAGAGTCATTTCCCCTGTTTCAATTTGGCGGACAGCTACATCTGTGTCTCTGCGGCGCTGATCATGCTGCTGTCGCTTGTGACGGACAAGAAGAAATGATCGAGCGTGAGGCCTATCTTCTGGCGGGTCCGACGGCCAGTGGCAAGAGTTCGATCGCCGCGCAACTGGCTCGGGAGATGGGTGCCTGGATTCTGAGTGCGGATTCGATGCTCGTCTACGCGGGCATGGACATCGGCACGGCGAAACCCTCGCGTGAGGAGCGTGCGGAATTCCACATGGGTGGCGTCGATGTCGTGACGCCTGCCGAGGAATTTTCGTCCGGGGCCTGGCTGCGGGCGGCTTACGAATGGGTCAAGACCGTCCCGGCGGAGGTTCCGATCGTCATTGTCGGTGGGACGGGCCTCTATTATTCGGCGTTGCTTCGCGGACTTGACCGCAAGTGGGAGAAGCCGGCCCCCGAGTATCCGGTCATTCGGATTGACCGCGCGATCGTGCGCCAACGCATCGCGGACCGGTTGAATGATATGTTTCTCGAGGGGCTGGAGGAAGAAAAACGTCTTTTGCACGAAAAATACCCGGTCTGGTCGCGGACGGCCTCATTGGCCATCGGCTATCGGGAAGGGGACGACCGGCAGAAGATCCTGACGCGGACCTGTCAACTCGCCAAGCGGCAAGATACCTGGTTTCGGCATCAGGCGACGCCGCTTTACGTGGAGCCGACGGTCGCGGCCGTCCGCGCCTGCTGGCAGTCGAAAGGCCCTTGGAAAGTTCAGTTCTCCACTTGATTTTCGCGCCGATATTCGGTATTATACACGATACCGATTTTTCTACCTCAAATTTCTAACTATAAGGAGCGATAAAAAATGAAGTTCTCGACGATTCTCGCTGTTTTAACGGTTGCTGTCGCGCTGGCGACGACGGGTTGCCGCTATGATAAGGCCCGCGGTGGCCGTCATGCGGGTGATGCGGCTGGTGACGAGGCCGCCCAGCCCGAGGTTTCCGACATCGACACGTCCGTCACCGAGGATGTCGCCGACGTTCAGGAGGGCTATGTCTCTGATCTTCTCGCCAACGGCAAGGGCTTTGACGAGCTCTATCCGCGTTGCAACGACGTGAACTTCGCGCCGGTCTACTTCGGCTTCGATTCCACCGTCGTTCCGGCCGGCGAGCTCGGCAAGATCGACGCCGTCGCCCAGCACCTCGCCGACAACGCCAACCGCGTCGTCATCGTTGAGGGTAACTGCGATGACCGTGGCTCCAACGAGTACAACATGTCCCTCGGTGAGAACCGTGCGGTGATCATCCGCAACTACCTCGTCCAGAACGGCGTCGCGGCCGATCGCATCCAGACCCGCAGCAACGGTGAGGAGAAGCCGGCCGTCGAAGGTCAGGGCGAGGGCGTTTGGTCGAAGAACCGCCGCGGCGAGTTTGCGATCTTCCAGAAGTAAGGTCTGCAATTGCTTCTCGCGATCATATTTGAAAGCGTAGGCTTCGGCGAGTGGTTCATACTGCTCGCCGTCGTCCTTATTGTGGTCGGGCCGAAGAACCTGCCCTCCACGGCGCGCAAGATCGGCCAGTACTACGCGAAGTTCCGTCGTGCGGCCGAGGGTTTCAAACGTCAGCTGATGGACATGGACACGGAGCTGACGCGTGCGGCGCGTGACGTCCAGCGTGCGGCCGAGGATGCGTTCCGGGTCGAGGGCGACGAGTCCACGGCCAAGCCGCTCGACATCACGCAGCCGCTTCAGCCGCAGATTGACAAGGCGATGGCATCCGATGCCGGAGCGTCCGAGACGGCTCCTGCGGCGGAGAAGCCCACGGCAGCAGAGGGGTGAGTCCTATGTCGATTGAACTCATCAAGAACCCTGACGAGCGAAACGATCCGCCGAAGCCGCTGCTGGAGCATCTGATGGCGCTTCGTGACATGCTGATCTTCGGGGCGACGGCCTGGGCCCTCTGTGTGATTATCGCGGGCGTGTTCTCGCCCTACATCCTCGAGTGGTTGAAGAGTCCGGCGGCCGACAACAAGGACCTCTTGCAGGGTCTCGACCTGACGAGCGGCTTTTCCGTCATCATGTCGATCGCCGCGTGGGGTGGCACGGCTCTGAGCTTCCCGTTCCTCGTCTTTGCGTTGTTGCGTTTCATCTTCCCGGCGCTGACGCGCAAGGAGAAGGTCATCATCCTCTGCGTGCTGGTTTTCGGCACGGTGTTATTCACGACAGGCGTCGGCCTGGCCTATCAGAAGACCCTGCCGCTTGTCGTCACGGCGTTTCAGCAGATCAACGCTTGGATCGGTCTGCCGGTCGAGACGATTCGCATCGAGGGTTACATCTCGATTATTCTCAAGACGATCATCGCCTTCGGCCTCGTCTTCCAGCTGCCGCTGATCCTGTTCGTGCTCGGACTGTTCGGCATCGTGACGAGCGAGGCGTTGCGCAGCAAGCGTCGGATTGCCATCGTGATGGCGTTCATCCTGGCGATGTTCCTGACGCCGCCCGATCCGATGAGCCAGCTGTTCATGGCCATTCCGCTCTGTCTCCTGTACGAGCTTTCGATCTGGTCGATCTGGCTACGGGAGCGCGTGTAATGCGGCAGCGCTATTCGATTGCGCTCGGCTTTCTGATCCTCATTGCCTTCGGCGCGCTTCTGTTGGCTTCGCCTTGGGCTCGCAACGAGGGAACCTGGGGCGGATGGGGCAACGCGTTCTTCACAGCCTTCTCCTCCGTCTGCGTGACGGGGCTGTCCGTCGTCGACATTGCCGCGGAATATTCGCGCACGGGGCAGATCATTCTCCTTTGCCTGGTCGAGATCGGCTGTCTCGGTTTGATGACGTGCGGCACGTTCCTTCTGATTGCGATAGGACGACGGCTTTCGTTGAGTCGCGAGTTCTCGCTCATGAACGCATACGGCGTCGAGCAGGTGCAGGGCTTGCGCGGCCTGATCTGCTGGGTCGTTGGCTCGATGCTCTTCTTCGAGGCGCTCGGCGTGGCGGCCTACTATGTCCGTCTGGACGACCTCTACCTGTCGGTCTTCTATTCGATCATGAGTTTCTGCAACGCAGGTTTCAGCATTCTGCCAGGCTCGCTGGCGGCCTTTGCGGACGACCCGTACCTGGTTGTCGTCTCGGCCTTGCTGACGATTGCCGGCGGCATTGGCTTTCTGGTCATCTACAACCTCTGCACCTTCAAGTTCATGCGCCGGCGGTCCGGCGGCAAGGGGCGTCTCACGCTCCATACGCGGGTGGTGCTCCGCTTCACGGCGTACCTGCTGGTTGCGGCTTTCGCGGCCTTCCTGTTCATCGAGTGGAACGGCGTCCTGAAGGACATGCCGGTGATGAAGAAGCTCTGGGTCGGCTTCTACCAAGCGGTGACGCCTCGCACGTGCGGCTTCTGCATCACGCCGACGGAGGATCTGCATCCCCTGACGCGACTGATCTACGAGTCTCTCATGTTCATCGGCGGCGGTCCGGGCAGTGCGGCGGCAGGCATCAAGGTGACGACCTTCGCAGTGCTCGTCTACACGCTGACGGCGATGTGCCGCGGCGAGACGGAGACGGTTATTTCCTGCCGGGTGGTGCCGACGGACATCGTACGTGAGTCGATCGTCATCTTCATGGCGTTGATCGGCTTTTCCGTCGTGGTCACGGGTGCGCTCTTCGTCACCGAGGCGAAGACGGGCCTGACCTCTGACGCGCTGTTCTTCGAGGCGGTCTCGGCCGTCACGACCACAGGGCTTTCGATGGGTGACACGACCCGCTCGCTGTCGTCTGCGGGGCGTGTCGTGATCCTGTGTGCGATGTTCATCGGGCGCCTCGGCGCCCTGACGGTCGTCATGATGATCGGCGACCGCGAGTCGAACAAGCACATCCGCTTCCCCAGCGAGGAACTTGTCGTCGGTTGAGTTTGCGACGGGTCCGTATTGCCGTTCCAAAAACGGCTTGGGTTTTTGCTATAATCTTACTGAATGAAAACTAACGAAGGACAAGTACTCTTCCCGCCGCCCGGGAAGACGCCGCGCGAAGATACCGCGGCGGTGATGAGATTCTACGAACTCCCCAAGGGGTTCTCCAAAGCCGTGCTCGCCGATGCGCGACGTGCGGCCGCCACGCTGAACGACGTGCGTCCGTCCAAACCGACGGCGACGGATCCCGGCCGCCTCGACCTGCGCAAGAAGTTCATCTTCACCTGCGACCCCGTGACGGCGCGTGACTATGACGATGCGCTGTCGCTTGAGACGGACCGCAAGGGCAATCGCGTCCTCGGCGTCCATATTGCCGATGTCTCGCACTTCGTCAAATACGGCAGCGCCCTCGACAAGGAGGCCTATCGCCGTTCCACAAGCGTCTATCTCGCGGATCGCGTGGTGCCGATGCTCCCCGAGGAGCTCTGCAACGGCGTCTGCTCGCTCGTTCCGAACGAGG
>CALZAJ010000020.1 GCA_945613785.1 uncultured Verrucomicrobiota bacterium
TTCTCTCGAACAAAAGGAAATTCAGTTCCACCATTCATACTTCTACATTCATACTTCATCACTCATACTTCATACTTCTCCTGTCACGGCACCGCGACAGGCGTGAACGTCTCCTGCCAGGGCAGGCCCTGCGCGTTGAGCGCGTCCATGAACGGATCGGGGTCGAACTCCTCGCAGGTGTGCACGCCCGGCTTCACCCACTTGCCCTCAAGGAACATCTTCGCGCCGATCATCGCCGGCACGCCCGTCGTGTAGCTGATCGCCTGCGAGCCCACCTCGGCGTAGCACTCCTGGTGGTCGCAGACCTGGTACACGTAGTAGTCGACCGGCTTGCCGGCCTTCTCGCCGTGAAAGATGCAGCCGATGTTCGTCTTGCCCTTCGTGCGGGGACCGAGCGACGCGGGATCGGGCAGCAGCGCACGCAGGAACTCGATCGGGACGATCTTCTGCCCCTTGAAGTCGATCGGGTCGATGCGCGTGAGGCCGCAGTTCTCAAGGCACTTGAGGTGCGTGAGGTAGCTCTGGCCGAAGGTCATGAAGAAGCGGATGCGCTTGATGCCCTTCAGGTTGCAGCCCAGGGACTCGAGCTCCTCGTGGTGGAGGAGGTACATGTCCTTCTTGCCGACCTGGTCGAATACGTATTCGCGCTTGATCGCCATCGGCGCCGTCTCGACCCAGTACCCCTTGTCATAGGCCTTCTTGTACTCGACCGCAACGCCATGCTCGTCAACCGAGCATTCGCCATTCTCCATTTTACATTTTTCATTCACCCAATAGCTGCCCTTCGCGGCGACCTCGCGGATGTTGATCTCCGGGTTGAAGTTCGTCGCAAACGGATAGCCGTGGTCGCCGCCGTTGCAGTCGAGGATGTCGAGCGTCTCGATCGTGTCGAAATAGTGCTTCTGCGCGTAGGCCGAGAAGACCTGCGTCACGCCGGGATCGAAACCGCAGCCGAGAATCGCCGTGAGACCGGCCTTCTCGAACTTCTCACGGTACGCCCACTGCCAGGAATACTCGAAGTGCGCCTCCTCTGGCGGCTCGTAGTTCGCCGTGTCGAGGTAGCTCACGCCGGCCGCAAGGCACGCGTCCATGATCGCGAGGTCCTGGTACGGGAGCGCGATGTTCATGACGAGGTCGGGCTTGTATTCCTTGATGAGCGCCGTGAGGCGCGGCACGTCCATCGCATCGATCTGCGCGGTCGTGATCTTGGTGGAAATACCCTTCTCTGCGAACCACGGACGCGCCTCGATGTCCGCCTTGATCGCCTGACAACGCGCCTCCGTGCGCGACGCAATCAGAAGTTCGCCGAACGTTTCGGGATTGCGGCACATCTTCGCCGCCGCCACGCCGGCCACACCGCCGGCACCAATGAGCATCACACGCTTCGCCATCTTCACCGCTCCTTTCGGGATTGGATCTGTTAAAACCAACCCGAATTCCATACTCCACCATGGAGCAGTTCAAGGGCGCGTGAATTATAGCACACTCATCACGCAATGTGGGGTAAAAATTTTGGATCTTGCAGACCTTCCCAGTGGCGCGGCATCGCTGTGGGTGTAGCCGACGTGATAGGCATACCAATAGGCCGAAAATGCTATAATTCCTTAATCCTCCCTTAACGCGGCATTGCTACAATGTGCGGCGTTCCCCCGGGGAAGGAGTCCACCGACCTCGGAGGGAACAGAAAGGAAGAACCTCATGATCAACAAGAACCATCTCACCGTTGCAACTCTGGTCGCGGGGCTCGCCCTGCTCGTCGGTTGCCGTCCTGCCAATGCCGCCGACGGCAAGGACCAGACGTCCAGCTCCTCTGAAGCCAGCATCTCTACGAACGACAACGGTACGGTCTCCCGCACCTTCGTCGAAAGCTCCGTCACGACCAACGGCAACATGGTCACCGAGCGTCGCCGTGAGACCCGCACCAGCACCGACGCCGAGGGCAATCTGCTCGCGACCTCCACCAGCGAATACGCCCAGAGCTACTCCCTCGGCGAGACGCTCGCCGAGCCCGCGCCAGCCGCGCCCGAGAAGCCGGCGTGCGACAAGGCTGCCCTCGCCCCCGCCGCCGACTCCTTCCTCGGCGTCAAGTTCGGCGAAGAGGTCCCTGGCGTCACCAACTTCGTCCGCGACGCCGCCGAGCCGACGCTCCTGCGCGCGACCTTCACGCCCGCCAAGGGCCTCGCCGGTTTCGACGACTACTATGTCTACGTGACGCCGACCACCCACAAGGCCGCCAAGGTCTATGCCTGCGCCAAGGAACCCGTCGAACCGGGACAGCGCTGGGGACGTCACTATCTGATTGAGGCCCTCGAGAAACGCTACAACACTTGGGCGCGCCTCTCGAGCTTCAACCGTCCGCTCTACTCCTTCCGTATCTCCCCCGAACGCTATGTGAAGCTCTGTCTGCTCGGCTCGACTCCGGACTATGAGACCGTGATCCTCGCCGCCGACGAAGCCATGCTCCAGCAGGCTGCCGACGAGCAAGAGGAGATCCGCGAGGCCGCCCGGAAGAACGCGGTCGAAAAACGCGCCCGCCGCGTCAGCGACGCCGCCGAGGCCTTCTGACATGGATGATCCCGCCAAGATCCTGATCGTCGAGGACGATCCCATCATCCGCACCGTGCTGGAAATGTCCCTGCACGGTGCGGGCTTCCGTCATTTCGAATCCGTCGGACGCGGCGACGACGCCGTCCGCCAGGCCGCATCGTCCCGCCCCGACCTCGTGCTCCTGGACCTGATGCTGCCCGGGCTAGACGGACTCTCCGTTGCCCGGCGTCTCCGCGAAAACCCCGATCTCGCGGATACGCGCATCATCATGGTCACCGCCAAGACCGAGGAACACGACATCGTCCGTGGACTCGAAGCCGGCGCCGACGACTACATCCCCAAGCCCTTCTCGCGTGAGATCCTGCTCGCACGCGTCCGCGCCGTCCTTCGCCGTAGCGGCAATGAACGACACGCCGCAGCGGCCGGCCTCACGCTCGATCCCGATTCACGGTCCATCACCGTCAACGGTGAGAATCTGCGCCTCTCCCCGACCGAATTCACGATTCTCGAACTCCTCGTCCGTAACCGCGGACGCGTCCTGACGCGTGCCCGCATCATTGATGCCATCGCCGGCGAGGAAAAGGCCATCACCGAACGCAACGTCGACGTCCAGCTCGTCGGGCTCCGCCGCAAACTCGGTGACTGGGGCGCGAAAATCGAAACCATCCGCGGCGTCGGTTACCGTATCGCGCCATGAAGAAGCTCTTCCACGGACTCTTCCCCGTTCTCGTCACCACGGCCGGCTTCGTCGGTCTCGTGATCGTGCTCATCAACGAGATCGGAAACGTCCGACGGGCCTCGCGCGCCGCGGCCGAGCGCGAACTCGAATCACGCACGGCGCTCGTCCGAGAGTCCCTTATCCGTCCTCTTTCCCGCAGTGATTTCCCGGCCGTCTACACCATCGGCGAATCCTGCGAGGCCGACGGCTACCGCTTGACCGTACAGAGCGGCAACGGACGCGGCACGTTCTTCGACTCGCGCAGGAAAAGCGACGACCACGACTTCCTCTTCAGCACAGCCCAGGTCGATGCCTTCACAATCCGCCTCGGCGTCCCCAAGGCCTCCGTCTATGCCGCGGCCAAACGCGGACGCCTCGGACTTCTCCTCGCCGGCCTCTCTGGCGCCGCCGGACTCCTCCTGCTCTTCCTCTCGTTCCGCCGCGTGCGCGCGAAGCTCCACGAACTCGAGGAGATGAAACGGCTCGAGGCCTTCCGTCGCACGTTCATCGCCGACGTCTCGCATGAGATCAAGACGCCTCTCACCGGCATCCTCGGATGCGTGGAACTCCTACAAGGCGGGGACGCCCTTCCATCCGATCAGCGTTCGCGTCTGCTGGCCATGCTAAAGACCGAATCGACCCGTCTCAACACCCTCGCCCAGGGCATCCTCTCCCTCGCCAAGCTTGAGCATTCCGGCGAGACATCGATCGCCCTTGAAGCGTCCGACCTTTCCTCCATCGCCACAACCGCAATCGAAAGGACCCAGACGAAGGCCGAGGCGGCAGGCGTGAAGCTGACGCTTTCGGTACCGACGGATCCCGTCAACGTCCGCTGCAACCCCGGTCTCGTCGAAGAAGCCGTCGTCAACCTGATCGAAAACGCCCTCCGTCACAGCCAGTCCCCCGAGGTGATCGTGACGGTGAAAGCCAATGCGCTCACAGTCGAAGACCATGGCATCGGACTCTCCGCCGAAGACAAGCCCCATGTCTTCGAACGCTTCTGGCGGGCGGATGCCTCACGGACGTCCGACACCGGCGGTTCCGGACTCGGCCTCGCCATCGTGAAGGAAATCGTCCGCGTCAATGACGCGGACATCACGCTCGACACTCAGCCCGGCCGCGGCTGCCGCTTCACGATCACCTTCGCCAAGGCGAGGTGACGGCGAAGCGGGACCGACAACCCGCCCAGACACACGAGGTCAGCCCCGCCAGGACGAGCGTCCATCCAATCACCTTTAGGAGGCACGTCTCACTTGTCCAGCTTGAACGCGATCGTGAGACGGGCCGTGGAAGCGACCGCCTTGGAGCCGCTGCGGGCCGGCGTGAAACGAGCCTTGCGGACGGCCTTGAGGGCGGCCTCTTCCAAGTCCGGGAAGCCACAGGACGAGACGACGGAAGCGGACTTGACGAGTCCGTCCGCGCCAACCTCGATGGCCAACGTCACCTCTCCTTCTTCGCCGCGCTGACGTGAACCGCGCGGATAATCCGGCTTGATCGTCCGCTTGGGCGCGGGCGGAGCATCGATCTTCGCCTGCTTGGGCGCAGGTGCAGGGGGCTGCGGAGCCTGCGGCGCGGCTTCCGTCTGGGGTTCGGGCTCGGGACGGGCCTCCTCCTTCGGCGGCAAATCCATCAGCGGCGGCTCCTCCGTCGGTTCAGGCAGCTTCATCGCATCGAAGTCCGGCGGCAGGTCTGGCAAGGTCGGCGCTTCGGGCGGTGGCGGTTCGGCCTCCGTCGGCAGCGGTTCAGCCTGCACGGGCGCGACCTCCGGCATCGGTACGGCCGGCGCTTCCTCCCGCTCCTCTTCGGCAAACGACAGCTCGACGCTGGAAAGGTCCAACTGGGCAATGACCTTCGGTCCGGGATTCCACTTGACGATGCCGACAATGCCCGCGGCGAGTATCGCGTGGGCCGCGATCGAGAGACCGAGTGCCGTTCCGAATCTCATGGCCCAGTCACCTGGAAGCTCGCCTTCTCGACGCCAGCGGCCTTGAGTTTGGAAAGAAGCTCGATCCCCGTACCGAGCGTCGACTTGCGGTCGCCCGAGATGAGTACGGGGAAATTCATCTTCACACGATTGAGATCGGCAATCTTCTCGACGATCGCAGCCTCCGTCATCGGCTCGCCGTTGAACTGCATGGTGTCGTCGGGCAGGATGGTGATGACGATACGCTCGCCCTTCTCGTCCGCCCCCGCGGCATTGGGAAGGTCGACCTTCATCCCCTTGTGCACCGTCATGTCGAAGATGCAGTAGATGAAGAAGACGAGGACAAGGAACATGACATCCATCAACGACGTCATCTCCAGTCTCGCGCCTCGCCTTCTTCGCGCCATGGACAGCCTCAGTTCTCCTCATCCGCCTGCTCATCCAGGCAGTTGTATGGGAAGAGCAGGATGAGCGAGGCGATGAGACCCGCCGCGGTCGTGATGAGCGCCTCGCCGATGCCGGCGGTCGCCGCCATCGGATTAGCCGTGCCATCCGCCACGTTCAGCGCCCCGAAGGTCTGCATGATGCCGATGACGGTGCCGAGAATGCCCAGCATCGGCTCAGCCGTGATGATCGTCGAAACGACGACGAGGCCCTTCGGCGACTTGCGTCCGGCCCGAAACTCGAAGAACTTCCAGAACAGGATCGCCAGACCGAGGACAGAGAGGACGAGGATCGGCCACATGACCGGTCCGCCCTTGAGGAAAAGGTCGACAAGCATCTTCATGATTAGCGGCAGAGCTGGAGGACCAGTACGGCGAAGGAGGTGCAAAGGACAGGATCGGCCTCCCAGAAGCGGTTGTTGTCATTGACCCAGCTGCCGTCCTCCTGCTGGAGCGACATCACCTTCTCGGAAAGTTCCTTCTTCCAGTCGTGCTCGCCGACCTTCTCGACGCCGGACGCCGACAGCGCGCGGGCCATGATATCATAGAAGTAATAGAGGCCCTGATTGCCCATGCCCGGGTTGCCGTCAACAGACCAATACGTGTTGAGGTACTCAAGGGACTGCTTCACGCGCGGATCGGACCTGTCGAGATTCGCGTGGCACATGGAAAGGACCGCGGCATAGGTCATCGAGCCGTAGGCACGGAGCTGGACCTGGCCCTGCTGGTTGGTGGAGGTTCCGCCCTGGGGCGTGCGGTCATTGTACGCCGCGCCGCCGGCCTCGGGCCCCTCCTTCTTGATCAGGTTGTCGACGAAGGCCAACGCCTTGTCCCAATCGAGATCGACCTTCTTGCCGCCCTGGCGGAACTCCTCGAGTCCCTGCGTCCGACGCATGGCGTCCATCGCATACGAGGTATTGGACAGGTCGGCGTAACGGCGACGCGAAACCTTGTCGTAGCCGAAGCCGCCCGCCATCGTGTCATCACCCGTCAGCTGGGACGAAGCGATGTACTCACGGGCCTTGAGCAGGGCCTCGGTCGGCGCCTTGCCGGAAACGAACAGAGACGACAGGCAGACGGACGTGTTGTAGTTGCCAAGACCCGAACCGCCGCGGCCCGGTTTCGGAACGTAGAACCCACCGTCCTCGCGCTGCGTGCCGAGCACGAACTTCACGCCCTTCTCGACGGCCTCCGCAGGCGTCTCGCGGCAACCCGCCAGCGCCCAGACGGGCAAGGCCGTCAGCGCCGGCATCTGACCGTCGCTCCAGTGTCCGTCTTCCGCCTGCTTCGAGAGCAGATACTTCGCACCCTTCGCTATGGCCTCGTCAATCGGCGATGCGAACGCCATCGCCGCACTCAACGCCACCGCTATGCTCAAAACACTCTTCATAGTCGCTTGACCTCTGGTGATTATTGATTTTCCGACCCGCTCCTTGCCACCATCTACCAACTCAAACGGCACCGAACGGACTCAGGTTCATCAGCGCATTGACACGATCTTCGATCGGCGGATGCGAGGCGAAGAGCGAACCGATGCCTCCAGTGATGCCGAAGGCCTTCATGGAGTTGGGCATGGCGCCGGGCCTGAGTCCGCCCAGTCGCTTCAGCGCCGCAATCATCGGCATCGGCGAACCGAGGAGCTCCGCCGAACCCGCGTCGGCCGCAAACTCACGACGACGGCTGTACCACATGACGATCATCGAGGCAAAGATGCCGAAGACCGTCTGCAGGACCTGTCGCAAAAGATAACCGAGGCCGTAGCTGCTGCGGCTGCGACGCTTTTCGGTATCCTTCGACAGCGCGCTTTCGATCACGGCCGCGAGGATGTAGGAGAAGAAGATGACGAAGGTATTGATGACGCCCTGGGTCAGACTCATCGTCACCATGTCGCCATTACGCACGTGCGAGATCTCATGTCCGAGCACGGCACGCAACTCCTCCCGGCTCATCTCCTGCATGATGCCGGTCGAGACGGCCACCAGTGCCGAGTTCTTGAACGCACCCGTCGCAAAGGCGTTAGCCTGACCGGGATAGATCGCGACCTCCGGCATCTTAATGCCCGCACGATGCGCCAGGTCCTCGACCGTACGGACGAGCCACGCCTCCTCGTCGCCCTCCTTGCCCGTGATGGTCTTGCAGTTCATCGACCGCCGGACCATCGTCTTGGACAGAAACAGCGACACCAGCGACCCCGCCATGCCGAAGACGAAGGAGAAGGCCAGCAACGGCAACCACGAGGCACCGTCTTGCGCCAGCTCGGAGATTTCAACGCCACAGAAGGACATCACGACGGAAGCGACGAGCGTCAGCATGGCCACGGCCGCCAGATTCGTCAACAGAAAAAGGAGAATACGCTTCATAGGTCAAGATTATACCAAAAAGCAAAGGGTCCGGCATGACTGCCAGACCCCTTGCTTGACGTTTGAAGCGCCGCTTATTTGTTCTTATGACGCTGCGCCTTCATGCGCTTGTCGTATTTGTGCTTCGACATTTTTTTGCGGCGCTTCTTCTTGATGGAACCCATGGTTTACTCCTTAGTTGTTTGTCAGGCTAGCTATGCCTGTTTTTCTGATCAGAAAATGATCTTGTTGAGCGGGAGCTCGATGATGCCCGTCGCACCAGCCGCCTTGAGCTGCGGGATGATGTCACGGACCTTCTTCTCCTCGACGACGGACTCGACGGCGAACCAATCGGCATCGTGAAGCTTGTTCACGGTCGGCGAGTTGATGGCCGGCATCGCCTTGACGACCTTGTCGAGCGTCTTGGCGGGAGCGTTGCACTTGAGGAGGACGCGACGCTGAGCGTCAAGCGCGCCGAGAAGGAGCATCTTGAGCTGCTCGAGCTTCTCGCGCTTCGCCTTGTTCTTCCAGCTCTCCTTGTTCGCGATGAAACGCGTCGTGGAGGTGAGGATCGTGTCGACGATGCGGAGATTGTTCGCGCGGAGCGAGCTGCCCGTCTCGGTCAGGTCGACGATCGCGTCGACGAGCTCGGGGGCCTTCACTTCGGTCGCACCCCAGGAGAACTCGACATCGGCCTTGACCTTGTTCTTCTTGAGGTAGTTCTTGACGATGCCGATCGCCTCAGTCGCGATCGTCTTGCCGTTCAGGTCCTTGACGGACTTGATCTTGGAATCGTTCGGAACCGCGATGACCCAGCGAACCGGATTCGAAGTCGCCTTCGAGTAGTTGAGCTCGCAGATCTCCTCGACCTTGCCGACATTGCCGTTCTCGTAGATCCAGTCGAAACCGCAGATGCCAGCATCGATCTTGCCAAGCTTCACATAGCGGCTCATTTCCTGCGGACGCAGGAGACGGCACTTGATTTCCTCATCGTCAATGGACGGATAGTAGCTGCGGCTGGAGCAGGACACATTGAAGCCCGCGCGCTTGAAAAGCGCGAAGGTGGATTCCTGCAAGCTGCCCTTCGGAAGACCTAATACAATAGCCATTGTTCTACCTATTTTGTGGTGAATTCGCTAATTATATCACATTCTTGTGAGATAATGCAACCCCACCCCGAAACTTGACGCGCCACGGCGGATCCTACCGCCAGGATGGGGCGAGGTACGCCTTCGAAGGCAGCCTCTCGATGGCATGGAAGCAAGGATGCCGAATGGTCTCCTCCAGGCCGAAGATCTCGCCCAGCGAGAATTCGCCACGAAACTTCCGCAACGAGTGTCACTCTTCTCATTTCAAGCCATCTGTTGCATCAAGCATTTCGCTGCGCAAACGCTCGATGGACTGAAAGCTTGGATGTAAGATTGTTGCGTGCAGGTCAAGTATCTCGCCCTCGGAATATGAGCCACCATATTTACGTGCAGACTGCGAGTAGCATCCGTCAGCATCCCTACCGAGAATAATGACGGCTGGCTTTGAGTCTTTATAGCAAGATGTCACGAGAAGGAAATCATTTGTCAAAGCTCTCACGACGGGATCCAACGCGGTATAGCCGTAACGTCGATCCTTGTTCTGCCACACAGTTTCTTTTGCCGGCAGGAATCTGTCCCCTTCATTTATATACAGCTTCCAGGTCAGCGTGCTCTGCGTCGGATCCGCACGAGCAAGGTAATAATCGGTATCACCGTCAAGATCGGCATCAAATGCAACGCATCTCGCGCGCATTGCATCGTCCAGCTCTGCCGCTTTCACAAGAGCTCGCTTATGGTCGAGCGGAATCGCCCTGATGTCATGCGCGCGCTTGCCGTGCACACCTGTCCCTTGCTGGGTATACCGTATGTCAAACCCCTTGCTTACTACGGGGCGCACATTACTTAACTTCCTGAAACTTGGATTCTTCAGAATCATGTCAACACCGCCCGTTATGCAGTCATAACTGTAGACGCCCGCTTTCAACGACTGTATCCTGAAAGCGCCGGTGCTCGCCGAAACCCGTTCGCCGTTGACGTATTTCTCACAACATGCTGGCCAACACACCATAAACGGCACATTGCCTTCATTATCAACTTCGAAGAAGTTTGTCGGCGCACACATTATGCGACTTATGTCATCAAGTCCTCTCGCATAAGCAACATTGCCGTCTTCCCCCAAGAAAGCATAATCCCACGTGAAGAGCCGGTCGGTTTGACCATCCGGATTAGCAACCAGGGCCTCCGCCCTTCCGTCCTGGTCTATGTCAAAGAAAAACGCATACAGAATCCACTCGTCCGACGAGAACCAATCATACGGGCTTGCACATTCTGTATACTTCTTCAGAAATGCACTTCGTTCCGCAAACGCTTCCTCATGGGCAAACACATGAAACGACAGCATCAAGTTCACTGCAAGCGCAGCAACACACAAACGGACGGAGTTAATCCTGTGATGTACGTGCGGCATCTTCACAAACCTTTCTGACATAATCATTCACATTCGTTACGAACGTCCAGGAGCCATTACTCTCGTTAAAGTGCACAGGGCTGCGGAAATTGCGACCTGACACAACTCGCTCAACCACCCCGCTCGAGCCATTATACAATGTCAACAACGCCCAGTCCTTTGCCGATACGGATACACCATGGATATTCGTACTGACCGAGTCCGGCTCAGACCAATTCGGCGACAATCTGTACGCCGATCTATAATACCCTATAAAACGATTGTATGTCCGAAGCTTCTCGGACAGCGTGGCGTTCATTTGCGAAACGTTATCTTGCCAATTATAAACAGTGCGTGCAACAACTCCAGTCCTTCCTCTGTCAATCTGGCACATACCCCAACCCCATCGGGCATCTCCGCTCGTCTTATTGGGGAGTTCAATCTTTGGACCAGCGGGATTGAACTGATTGTAAGCTCGACTTCCTTGCTTGCTCTCATGCTTGGCGATCATCCAGGCGAAGTCCCTGAAGTCCGCATCGACATTCGCATCGATGTAGGCTTTCGCGACCTCATCCTTCGGATTCTTGCCGCGGATGAAGACGGGGAGCGTCCTCTCGACCGTGTTCGACACCCGAGCCGTCAGATCGAGACGTCCGCCGATCACCTCGTTTGTGAACGCCGCGGTGATGTCGAAAGCGAGCGCCCCCGAGACGTCGTTCGTCGCGAGCGAGCGCGTGTCGATGCCGTTCGGCCTATAGTCCGGACGTTCGGAGACGATTGTCCCCGTCCATCGCGTCAACAGCCATGACGGAAGTCCGTTAAGCCGCGCGAACAGCTCAGGTGCCGCAGCGCCACCCGTGATGTAGGCCGTCCCGCCCACCTGCACGAGGGCGTTCGTCCGAGGGAGTGCCGTATCGTCGGTCGTTCCTTCCACACCCATTGCACGTGGATGGTTAAGCTGGTTGATGACGAGCGGATAGAACACGGCCGCGACGCCGCTCTCACGCTGCCCGTCGCCGATGTTGCGCGCGACGAGCGACACGCTGACGGTGAGATCGTCGTTCGTCGGCGCGACATAGAAACCTCCGCCCAGGAACGCCACCGGGGAAACGCCGTTCAGCGCGTTCTGCCCCGACGCCGCGAAGGATTCGGAGAGCGAATTGACCCGTTCAAGACCAGAGACGGACCGATTGCCGTCGGCGTGGATGTTCCAGATCAGAACGTCGTTGTACTGTGAGCCCTGACGCGTCCAATCCGGATGCTCGGTGCTGGCTCCGTAGACGGCGACGTAGACGGCACGTCCCCTCGGCACCGTCATCGTCCAGTCATTTCGCTTCGCCACTCCGGCCGCGCCGTCGCCGACGACGGACATCCAGACAGGCCTCAGCGTGTCTGGCGCGATGGCCGAGCCGAACGCATTTGTCCCCGTCGTCCAGCCGAGTGCGGCGGGCTCACGCGCGCGCTCGGGCAAAACCGCACCTGTAGCCGTCACGGCAACCGTTCCGGTCGCGCTATGCGTCCCGTCCGTCGCGACGACCGAAAGCGTCGTCGCCGCGTCCAGTGACGCGACCGATGTCTCATTGGAGTTCGGGCTCGAGAACACGGCCGTATCGGACTGATCGCGCCACGCATAGGACGCGCCCGGGACGTTCCACGCCGCTCTCAGTTGTGCGCCAACCGCGGAGCCCTCCGCGATACGGGGCGGATCCACCACGAGAACGGGAATGACGCCCACTGTGCCAACATGCCCTTCCGTGGGCTCCGTAACCGAAAGAGACTCCGTTCCCCGAAACGGGGCCAGTCCGTCCTCGCAGGACAGGGCTACCGGGACATCCGCGTTGCGGCACTCGTACGCATAGGTAGCGTAGACCTCTGCGGGAAAGACGAGTTCGCAGCGTCCGTCCACCACGACGGCAAGACTGCCCACTCGGACAAGCACGGCCTGCGAAGGCGCGTTCGTCACGCTCACCCTGATCAGGCAGCGCCCGTTCGGCGCGCCCGAGGATACCGTCGCGGCGACCCAGTTCGTGTAGCCGACGGAAAGGATTTCCTCGGCATTTGTGAACGAGGCACGAACCCAGGCCTCCGACTGTCCGTAGCAGCATCCCCCGTACGTCGTGGGGTCGGGGTCAACCGAATCCGCAAGTCCGTCGCCGTCCGCATCGAAGTCGCAGACTCGGGAGAATCCGTCCGGGATCCCATCCCTGTCTGTGTCGGGATCTCGTGGATCTGTCGCCGAACCGAGCGTGTATTTCACGGTCGTGCGCGGACGGGGACGAGGCGCGAGACCGGCCGGCCAACGAAGCGCGTAGTGCTCGTCCGCATGAATCTGCGATTCGACACCCGTCGCCTGCACGCCCAGCGCCATGTCCCGCGCGGAAATACCCTCGTCCACCGTAAGATAGCTCACGTAGACGACACCAGGTTCGGCAGACGAGAGGATGACCTCGTAGCTGAGCTTCGGCGAGTTACCCTCTGAGCTAGCGGCAAGACCGATGTCGAGCCAGGCAAAGACATCGTAGGTGACACCGTTCGTGACGACCGTGCCTTTGAACATCCCACTCCCCCAGTCCGCCCGCCGCGCGTACATGTCATCATTGCAACCCGCAACCGTCACGCAACCTTCTGCAAGAGCGTCACGTCCGAAGACGAGGTCACGGGACGGATCACAGAAGGACTCCTCCCAGACATTCCACGAAGCAGAGGGCAGCAGATGAAGGAATCCGTCGAGATACCAGTCAGCGGCGGGATACTCCGCGTTCCGCCAGACGAAGGGGTGCGAAAGCGTCGATGACACGAACACATAGTCCCGCCCCGCATCGGAGCGGATCTGGTTCGTATGCTCGGCGATGTCGAACCAGAGGAAACCATCCCCCTCCAGGACCTCCACCGTCCCGAGCTCCTCGGCGTCATCAAGTGCATCACCATCGGTGTTGGCGCTGAAGGGATCGAGCCCGTACCAGACCTCCCACCAGTCGGGGATTCCATCCGAATCGGCGTCACGGTCCTGCCCCCATGCGCGGAGACAGTCCGGAATTGCGTCGCCGTCTTCGTCTGCGCGGTCGGCGAACCGCAGGAAAACGGGTTTCGCGGCAACGACACTGTGCGTACATGACCAACTGACGTTCGTATAGGTTCCGGCCATCCCAAATGGGA
>CALZAJ010000021.1 GCA_945613785.1 uncultured Verrucomicrobiota bacterium
CAAGGCCTATGGCGTCGAGATCAAGGGCGACGGCAAGGCGGTCGTCAACGGCAAGGCCGTCGACTTCAAGGCCGAGGCGGGCATCAAGGCCGCGCCAGCTGCCGCGGCGGCTCCCGCCGGCGGTCAGGAAGTCAAGGCTCCAGTGCCCGGATCGGTGCTTCGTATCACCGCTCCGAGCGGCACCAAAGTGTCCAAGGGCGACGAGATTCTGGTGATGGATGTCATGAAGATGGAAACTCCGGTCACATCGCCTTGCGACGGCACGGTCACGGTCAATGTCGCCGCGGCCGACAAGGTGTCGACCGGCGATGTGCTGGCGGTGGTCGGCTAAAAATCGCCAGCGGCGGTTTGCGTAAAATTAAAAGGCAAAAGCGTATAGTGGATTTGAAGGCTATGAAGAAATTTCTTATGGCGTTGATTGTTGCGGCCGGCTGTTTGTCGGCCGGCGCGGGCGAGGGCGAGTCTCCCGCCAAGTGGGAATCTACGCTCAAACGCGTCGGCGATCTTCCCGGCGATACGGGAATTGCCGGTTTTTGCCGGCGTTCGGCGCCGGCTTATATTACCGGCGAATTCGCCCCCGAGGATCGCGTCGACGCCTATAAGATGGTCGGGAAGGACCCGCACAACCCTCAAAGCGGCTACAAGACGCCGAACGGCTACATCGACAAACAAACGCGCACGTGGGTGGGCGGCTATTTCGATGGCCAAGGCACCTTCGTCAAGGGTCATGAGGTTAAGGTGCTGGGAAATCTTCCTTATGGCGTTGGGCAGCTTATCATGATTCCGCTTTGCTTGGTGATGATGTATTTGGCGATCGTCAAGGGCTTCGAGCCCTTGTTGTTGCTGCCGATTGGATTTGGTGGATTGCTCGCGAACTGTCCGCTCGCGGGCGTTACTGCCCCGGAAATGATGCATGACGGCATCATTGCCTTTACGACGGCCGGCATTCCGTTCATGCAAGGTGGCATTGTCGAGCCCGGCGGGTTCCTCTACTATTTCTTCAAGTTCGGCATCGACACTGGCGTTTTCCCGATTATGATTTTCATGGGAGTGGGCGCGATGACGGACTTCGCTCCGCTGATTGCGAATCCGAAGATGGCGCTCCTCGGCGGTGCCGCGCAGTTCGGCATCTTCTTCGCGCTCTTCGGCGCCCTGGCGCTGGCGGGTCTCGGTTGGATCGACTTCGGCATCGATCCGATCAAGGCCGCGGCCTCGATCGGCATTATCGGCGGTGCGGACGGCCCGACGGCGATCTGGCTCACCTCGCGTCTCGCCCCGGACCTTCTCGGTGCGATTGCAGTCGCCGCGTACTCCTACATGGCGCTCGTTCCGATCATTCAGCCGCCGATCATGAACGCCCTCACCACCAAGGCCGAGCGCGCGATCAAGATGACGGCGCTCCGTGAGGTCACGAAGATCGAGAAGATCTGCTTCCCGCTCATCGTCCTCTTGCTCTGCGCGGTCCTCCTGCCGTCCGCCGTTCCGCTGATCGGTGCGATGATGCTCGGCAACTTGGCGAAGGAAGTCGGTCCGTCTGTCAGCCGTATCGCCGATACGATGTCGAACGCGCTCATCAACATCGTCACGATTATGCTCGGCCTTTCCGTCGGTTCGAAGCTCGCCTGCGAGAAGTTCCTCTCGGGCACGACTCTCGGCATTCTCGCGCTCGGCCTCTGCGCGTTCTGCGTGGGCACGGCGGCGGGCGTCCTGATGGCCAAGCTCATGAACGTCTTCTCGAAGACGAAGGTCAACCCGCTCATCGGCTCCGCCGGCGTGTCGGCCGTGCCGATGGCTGCGCGCGTCTCGAATAAGGTTTCGCTGCAAAATGATCCGACGAATTTTGTCCTTATGCAAGCGATGGGTCCGAATGTGTCGGGCGTCATCGGCTCGGCGGTCGTCGCCGGCGTTCTTTACACGCTCTGCAAGTAAGGAAACTGCAATGACAGGAAGAGAGGCGCGTTTCGGAACCGAACGCGCCTCTCTTTTTTGCCTGAATCCATCCATTTTCCCGCATCCGTTTTGATATAATATAATTCCGTTATGAACAAACTGGCGACTCAGCTCAACGATACGCTTGGCGCGGCGGCCGATTTTCTCTCTGCCGCCGGCAAGCGCATGTACTTCCCTTACGGCGGCATCCTCGGTCAGGGCGCGGAAGCGAAATCCTGCGAGATCAACGCCACGATCGGCATGGCCTTCGAAGAGGATGGCTCTCCGCTCGTCATGGACTGCTTCAAGAAAGGTCTCAATCTCGACAAGAAGGCCTTCCTTTATGCGGGCAGCTTCGGCATTCCCAAGCTTCGCGAGCAGTGGAAGGAGATGGAGTTCAAGAAGAATCCCTCGCTGAAGGGCAAGGCCTTTTCGAATCCTGTCGTCACCAATGCGCTGACGCACGGCATCCGCATTTGTGCCGAGCTTTTCGCCGACAAGAAGGATACGCTGGTGTGCCCCGATCTTTTCTGGGACAACTACGAGCTCGTCTTCCAGGAGGCGGTTGGCTGTAAGGTCGAGCATTTCAACACCTTCAAGAAGGGCGCGTTTGACGTTGTCGCGATGAAGGCCGCGCTGCTGGCGCCGGGTGAGAAGAAGATCCTCATCCTCAACTTCCCGAACAATCCGACCGGCTATACGGCGACTCTTGAGGACGCGAAGAAGATCGTCTCGACGGTCAAGGCCGCTGCGGCCAAAGGCAAGAAGATCGTCGTGATCTGTGATGACGCGTACTTCGGGCTCGTCTACGAGAAGGGCATCCACGAGGAGTCGCTCTTCGCCGAATTCTCTGACTTGCACAAGAACGTCCTCGCCGTCAAGCTTGACGGTACGACGAAGGAAGACTATGTCTGGGGTCTGCGTGTTGGCTTCATCAGCTTCGCGTTCAAGGGTGCGACGGCCGACCAGCTCAAGGCGCTCGAGGCCAAGGCCGCGGGCAACGTCCGCTCTTGCATCTCCAACGCCTCCTCGATCGGCCAGCACCTGGCGATCCAGGCCTTTGCCGATCCTGGCTATGCGGCCCAGAAGCGCGAGAAGTATGCGGTCCTCAAGAAGCGCTATCATCAGATTCGCGTGATTCTCAAGACGCATCCGGAATACGCCAAGGCCTTTGAGGTCATGCCGTTCAACTCTGGTTACTTCATGTGCGTGAAGCCGATCGGCGTCGATGCCGAGAAGGTTCGTCGTCAGCTCATCGAGAAGTACTCCACGGGTACGATCATGCTCTCCGGCCTGATCCGTCTCGCCTTCTCGACGATTCCGACGGCCAAGCTCGCGAAGCTCTTCCAGAACGTTGCGGACGCCGTCAGCGACCTCCGCGCCTAATTTCATCCACCCAATCCAGAAGGATACATACCATGAAGAAACTCGCCCTTGCTGCGTTCTCCGCCCTTGCCTTCGGTGCCTTTGCTGCGCCTGAGCGCCTTGGCATTCTGCAACTCGCCGATGTTAATTCGCTCGTCGCCGGAGTCACGAAGTTCGGTGAGCTCATTGGGAATCCGATGGTTTCTGCGATGGTGACGCCGTCCATCACGCAGAATCCCGTGAGCGCCTTTTTCGGTCCCGGTCGTGAGGGCGTGCCGATCATGGCTGCCGCCTATGTCGAGAGCGAGAAGCTTGCCGAAGGCCTTGAGCAGGCCCTTGAATCGGTTTGGCCTGTCGTCGTCTATCCGATGACGGAGACGAAGGAGCAGTTCCTGGCCCGCACGCCCGGTGCGACGGAGACCAATGGTGTCGTGAAGGTTGCCTCGCCTGAGACGGTCCTTGTCTGGACGGCAGATGGCAAGTGGGCTGTCGCTTCCGACACGGCCGACCACGCGAAGGTGGGCCTTTCCGTCATCTCCGCGGCGGCGCGTCCGATTGGCTCCGACCTCCTGCGCATCGAAATCGGCGAGGCGCTCCTCAAGGAGATTCCGTCGCTGTTGGCGAAGGTGGCGGAGATGTCGGCCGATGGCGAGGTCACGGCAAAGCTCAACAACCAGGCCGAGTACAGCAAGATGCTGGAGGGCCTGAGCGGCGCCAAGCTTGCGATGCGCATCAGCGACAAGGGCTGGGACTTCGAGAGTGTCTGCACATGCAAGCCGGGCTCGTTGCTTGACACGTGCGGCAAGGAGGGGTCGCTCGCTCCTGACGCCTTGGCCTTCGCCGGCAAGGATGCGTTTGTCGCGGTTGCCCAGGTCGCGAAGTCCGCGTTCGGTTCGTACGAGGACTTCGGGCTCTTCGGCGACGTCGCCCGCAAGCACGGCCTCAAGCTCGACTTCCTCAAGACCGAGAAGATCGGCGAGGCGGTCAAGCTGATGGTTGACTTCCCGGCGGCCTACGCCTACTTCACGGGCGAAGAGGGTTCGCAGGCCTTTGAGAAGATCGATCCGATGACGTTCGTGCAGGAGATGGACGGCGTGACCGAGAAGTTCAATGTCGCCCTGAACGAGAAGCCGCAGAGCTACGCGCTCGGACTCAAGGGTGCGTCTTCGGCTGAGACCGTGGCCGCCCGTTTTGCCGCGACGCTTCCGGAAGCCGCGACGCTGAAGCCCTATGCCGTTGCCTTCCTGTCCTACTACTCGCTCGTCAAGGGCCTGGCGCCGCAGATCGTGGCCGTCCTGCCTGCCGAGTTGCAGAACCAGGTCAAGCCGCTTCTGCAGACGCTTCCCGCTGAGGGAAAATGCGGCGTGGCGAGTTGCAGCTACCGCAAGGGTGACGCGCATGTCCAGTTGACGCGTCTTTCCGCGGACGAGCTCAAGGGCCTGGGCGCGGTCATCAATGCCGGCATCGGCTATGCGATGTCGGCGTCGATGAAGGGTGCCGACCTTGAGGATGACGAGGACGACGAGGACGATGACCTCGACGATGATGAAGATTGAGGCCTACGCCAAGGTCAACCTCACGCTTGAGGTCCTTGGGGAGCGCGCGGACGGGTTCCACGCGCTCCGTTCTTTAGTCGTTCCCATTACGCTCTCGGACACGGTCACGGTCGAGCGGGCGGAGACGATTGAGACGGACACCGGTTATGGCGAGAAGGATCTCTGCTACAAGGCCGCGAAGGCCCTGGGCGTCGGAGCGAAGATCTCGGTCGTCAAGCGGATTCCCGCGGGCGGCGGACTCGGCGGCGGGTCAGCGGATGCCGCGGCGGTCCTGCGGGGGTTGAACGACCTCTACCGGCTCGGGCGCACGCCCGAAGAGCTGGCGGAGATCGGCGCGACCTTTGGCAGCGACATCCCTGCGCTGGTGCTTGCCCAGCACTATCGGCGTCCGGTGATGATGGAGGGGCGCGGCGAAATCGTTTCGTTGGCCGATCCCGTGCCGCATGCCCATCTTGTCCTGGCCAATCCAGGCGTTCATTCTTCCACGCCGGAAGTCTTCGCCGCGTTTCGCGCGTCCACGTATCCGCGGCCATTGAACGACCTGCAGGGTCCGGCCATCCGTCTGCATCCGGAAATCGGACGCCTGTTGGCGGAGCTGGAGAGTCTTGGTGCGAGGGAGCGACGGTCTTTGGAAGAACGGTTGACGGCGCTCAGGCGGAGCGGTTGGCACGGACGCTCCAGTCGCGTGGTATGCTCGCCTGGACGGCCGAATTTTTGATATAATAGGCGCAATTTTTAATTGCTGTCCCTTCGTATAGCGGTAGTACACGGGTTTTTGATACCCAGAGCGGTGGTTCGACTCCACCAGGGACAACCAGATCTCGGTTGTATTAAGAAACCTGCCAAAGAAAGGCATTGGGAATATGAAGAGATCCATTCTGGCGTGCGGTATCCTGGCTGCGTGTGCGGCGCTTGCCGTCGAACCTGAGGTCAAGGCGTTCGAGGCGGTGATGAAGGCCGCGAATCCGTACGCCCGCCTGAATGTCCGCTGACGATTTTAACCTCTTGCGGAACCCACTTGAACTCCGTTCCGCATTATGGTAAACTATTATCTCAATTTCAGTTGAAAGGAATAGATAATCATGAAGATGACATGGCAGCCGTCGAAGATCAAGCGGAAAAGGAAAATCGGTTACCGCGCGCGTAAGGCGACCAAGGGTGGACGCAAGGTTCTCGCGTCCCGTCGTGCGAAGGGCCGCAAGCGCCTGACGCAGGTCTAAGGACTTCACGATGACCACGCGACTCCCCGGGCCGAAGTACAAAAGAGTCTTCGACCGGGGACGTTCCATAAAGGGGCGTCTCCTCGTCGCGTGGCGTTTGGATGCGACCGACGCCGACCGACAGGCCGGCGTCGTTGTTTCCAAGAAGACGTTTCATGACGCCGTTGACCGCAACCGTGCGAAGCGGTTGTTGCGAGAGGCGTACCGCTTGCTGGTCAAGGATGGTACGGCTCCGGAGAAGGCGGAGTGGATTTTCATCGCCCGTTGTGGCATCGGCGGCAAGTCATGTGCCGAGGTCGAGAAGGAAATGCGCTGGGCGATGAGCAAATGAGCCGTTTGCTGATTCTGTTTGTTCGGGCCTATCAAGTCGTACTGAGTCCGCTCTTCCGTGGGTGTTGTCGATTTGAGCCGAGTTGTTCGAACTACATGATTGAGGCCCTGCGTGTTCATGGCGCCTTGAAGGGGTTGATTCTTGGAACCTGGCGGTTGTTGCGGTGCCATCCCTTCGGCAGTCACGGCTACGATCCGGTCCCTCCCAAGGGACGGTGGAAGAATGATTTTGAGGGTGTGTGACGGAAAGAGAACTTGAACATCGCGTTCAGGAGCGATCAAAGAGATGAATAAGACAGAGAAACTCATCGTTTTCCTTTTGGTGATTGGCCTTTTTGCCAGCTTCTACTACAGCAAGCCCAAGCAGGACACTCGTCCTCAGCCTCCGCCTCAGGTTCAGCAGCAGGTCGCCCCGGCGGCGGCCGTTCAGCCCGTGGCGCCGGTTGCTCAGCCCGTGGCGGCTCCGGTGGTCGAGGACGTTGCGAAGGAGCCGTCGGTTCCCGAGGAGACGGTGGTGCTTGAGAATGACGAGCTCAAGTTGGAGGTCTCCACTTGGGGTGCTGTGGTCAAGCGTGCGACGCTGAAGCGTTACGCGAAGAACGTGGGTGAACTGAGCGAAGAGAATCCGGCGCTGGTCTTTGATTTTGCGCGTGCGCCGCTTGGCGCGATTGAGGGTGTGGCGGGTCTGGCGGCCAATGCCGCCTACGAGGTGAAGTCGGCGAGTGCGGACGAAGTCGTCTTTGCCAACGCTCAGGCGACGCGTACGTACAAGCTGGGCGCGAATTACCAGCTGACGCTTGAGGAGTCCTTTGCGTCCGCTGGTGCGCAGACGAACACGCTTTCGATCGGTGCGGTCGCCATGGGCGCGAGCAAGAACGATCTTCTTTCCGTCGACAGCTGGGCGCTGGATGCGAAGGGCGGCCAGGTCGTCCATCATAGCGAGGGGGATTCTCCGCTGAAGGGGTATCTCGCCGGTTCGGTTGGCGGTTGCAGCGGTCCGTCGAACGTGGCGGGTCTGCCGGCGGTCTCGTCCGCGGTCTATCCGGGCGCTCAGAAGTGGGTGGCGCTCAAGAACCGTTTCTTCGTGACGGCGTTGGCGAGCTCGACGGCTGCGAACGGTGGTTTCGAGGCGAGCGTTGCGCGTGACATGAAGCTGCCGGGCGCGTATCGTCCCGAGAGCGTTGCGGCGAAGGTCTGCTATGCGGAGCTACCGGCCACGCGTACGAGTGTCTTCTATGTCGGACCCAAGAAGCAGTCGGTGCTGTGGGATCTGGGCATGAAGGACGTGATGGAGTTCGGCATGTGGCGCTGGATCTGCTATCCGCTCGTGCGCGTGCTGAACTTCTTCAACGACCTGATTCCGAGCTTTGGCGTCGCGATCATCCTGTTGACGATCCTCGTCCGTCTGATCTTCTGGCCGCTCACGCACAAGTCGACCGTCGGCATGAAGAAGATGCAGGAGCTTCAGCCCAAGCTCAAGGAGATCCAGGCGAAGTTCAAGGACAATCCGCAGCGTCTGCAGCAGGAGACGTTCGCGCTCTATCGCGAGGCGAAGGTGAACCCGATGAGCTCCTGTCTGCCGATGCTGATTCAGATCCCCGTTTTCATCGCGCTGTTCAACGTGCTGCGTTCGGCGGTCGAGCTCCGTTACGCGGGCTTCCTCTGGATTGCGGACCTTTCCGAGCCGGAGGCGCTCTTCGCGAGCTGGTTCCCGTTCGGTGGTCTCAACCTCCTGCCGATCCTGATGGCGGTCACGACGGCTCTTCAGAGCTACTTCACGCCGTCTGCGGGTGACAAGAGCCAGCAGCGCATGATGATGGTCATGATGCCGCTCATGATGCTCTTCATGTTCTACTCCTTCCCGTCCGCCCTGTCGCTCTACTGGTTCCTCTCGAACCTGTTCTCGATCGTGCAGATGTGGCTGATTCGCCGTCAGACCTCGGCGAAGCCTGCGGCCGGTTCGTCCGTCTTCCCGGACGGCATCATCGATCCGCCCCAGACGCGCCAGATGCGTCGTCATCAGGACTGAAATTATGAGCAGCGAACTATCCAACGTACGCAATATCGGCATTGTCGCCCACATTGACGCGGGCAAGACGACGACGACCGAACGAATTCTCTTCTACACGGGCAAGATCCACAAGCACGGCGACGTGCATGACGGCAATACGACGACGGACTTCATGATCCAGGAGCGCGAGCGCGGCATCACGATCCAGTCCGCGGCGATTTCCTGTGAGTGGAACGGCACGGCGATCAACATCATCGATACGCCTGGACACGTTGATTTCACGATGGAGGTCGAACGCTCCCTGCGCGTGCTGGACGGTGCGGTTTGCGTGTTCTGTGCGGTCGGCGGCGTGCAGCCGCAGTCCGAGACGGTCTGGCGTCAGGCCAACCGTTACAACGTGCCGCGTCTGGCGTTCGTCAACAAGATGGACCGCATGGGCGCCGACTTCGGGCGTGTGGTGGAGGAGTTGCGCAACAAGCTCAAGGCCAACGCCTGTCCGATCAATCTTCCGATCGGCAAGGAAGATTCCTTCCAGGGTGTCATCGATCTCCTTGAGATGAAGGCGATCGTCTATGACGAGGCGACCGAAGGCAAGAAGTTCACGGTGGGCGAGATCCCGTCCGAGCTCGCGGACGATGCCGAGCTGGCGCGTGCCGAGCTCTGCGAGAAGGTCGCGGATCTCGACGAGGGCGTGATGGAGTCTTACCTTGAGAAGGGCGAGCTCTCGAACGAGGAGCTGATTCCCGCGATCCGCCGCCTGGTGGTCGCCGGTCAGTTCGTGCCCGTCCTGTGCGGCACATCGTTGAAGGACAAGGGCGTGCAGCCGCTGCTGGATGCCGTTGTCGCCTACCTGCCGAGTCCCGATGACCGTCCGCCGGTTGTCGCGACCGACCTCAAGACCGAGGCGCCGGTGACGCGCAAGCAGGAGGTCTCCGAGCTCCTGACGTCGCTCGTCTTCAAGATCGCGACGGACCCCTATGTCGGCAAGCTGTTCTTCGTCCGTGTCTATGCGGGCGTCCTGAAGAAGGGCGCGAACGCCTACAATCCGCGCACCAAGAAGCGCGAGCGCATCATGAAGATCGTCCGTCTCTTTGCGGATGACCAGATCGAGGTCGATGAGCTCAAGGCGGGCGACATCGGCGCGATCGTCGGCCTCAAGGAGTGCACGACGGGTGATACGCTCTGTGCCGAGATGAAGCCGTGTTACCTCGAGCGCATCACTGCGCCGCAGCCGGTGATGTTCATGGCGATCGAGCCCAAGAGCTCGGCCGACAAGGACAAGCTCGTCGAGTCGATGAAGGCGCTCGCGGCGGAAGATCCGACCTGCCAGTTCCGCGAGGACGAGGAGACGGGCCAGACGATCCTTTCCGGCATGGGCGAGCTTCACCTCGAGATTCTGGTGGATCGTCTGAAGCGCGAGTTCAAGTGTGCGGCCAACACGGGCAAGCCGATGGTGAGCTATGTCGAGACGATCACGCGGCCCGCGCTCAAGAGCTTCATGTTCGACCGCGAACTCGGCGGCAAGCGCCATGCGGTCGAGCTCAAGATCGAGATTCGTCCGCTCGAACGCGGCAAGGGTCACAAGGTCGATCTGTCGCGCGATTTCCGCAACACGGTGCCGGACAAGCATCTGCAGGAGTGCGTGCTCCAGGGTCTGGAGGACGGCATCTCGACGGGTGTCCTCGCGCGCTTCCAGATGACGGACCTCTCGGTCGAGTGCCTTTCGGCGACGATCGTCGATCCCGAGGTGTCCGACGAAGTCGCGTTCCGTTCGGCGGCGATGATGGGCTTCCGCGAGGCGGCTGAGGCCGCGGCACCGGAGTTCCTCGAGCCGATCATGAAGCTGGAGATTACGACGCCGCCGGAGTCCGTCGGCGAGATCCTCGGCGACCTGAACGCGCGTCGCGGCAACGTTCTCGACATGGACATGCGCGGTGATCTGCAGATTATCCATGCCCGCGTGCCGATGGCGCAGATGTTCGGCTATTCGACGGCGATCCGTTCCCTGACGAAGGGCCGCGCTTCGTATTCGATGGAGCCGGACATGTTCGAACTCGCTCCGAAGAACGTCCGTGAGGACATTCTCAGCCGCTGATGCCGGCCCAATCCGGGAGGCCCTAGGGACGATGAGCGAGACACGAAAGAAAAAGACCGGCGGACTGTGGGTCCTGCTGATTCTGGCGGGAATTTCGGCCGCGCTGGTCCTGTCCGCTCGGTTGACGCGTCCCGCCGTCCGTCCGCCTGCCGTCCCCAAGCCCTCGGCGTCCGTCGTGCAGTTGCCGAAGGCGGACGCGGTTTCCGCTGCCGCGTCGGACGACGGACCGTCGATCCTGGCCGATCTCGCCGATCCTGTGGACGTCCGAGAGGTGATGCGGCGGCTGGACGCCTTGGCGTCCGAGCGGCCCGCGTCCCCGCAGCTTGTCCGGGCGGTCCGCGAAGTCCACGACTATCTCGGCGCGGCTTTTGACGCGTGCCTCCAGCCCGTGCGACGTGCGGCGGAGAGCTATGCGCTCGCGTGCGACGACAAGGCGCTTTTCAGGGACCGTGAGAAGGAGCTGCGGGATAGTCACCGCGAGCTGCTCGGGCTCTGTCTGGCGGTTCGCATGACGTCCTGCGCGCTGTTGCGCAAGTCCTGCTGGTATGCCTTCGCCAACGCCTGTTTCGAGCAAGGACGGATTGACCGCGGTGTCGAGGAAGGTTTTCGGCGAGACTATGTCATCACTCGGATCGAGGTCAAGCTGGATTATGCCGGACAGCCCGATGCCTGGATGCGGACCGATGGTTTTCCCGTGAATTTCTCCCGCGTCTCTTTTGAGGCCGCCGAGCGACGGTTCGGTTCGCGCGTCCTGGATGGAGGCGAGGAGCTGCTCTCGTTCGGGGCGTGTGAAGCGCTGGACGAGGCGGGCAACGGCTGTTGGTGTCCGATCTGGACCGGGCGGTACGAGACGCAGGCGACACCTTGGCAGGAGACCGCGGTCCAGCTGCTGATTCGTGACGAGAACAAGGTCACGACCGACATCGCGCGTCGGACGATCGTCTTGTTGGAAGACCCGTCGCTCCTGGCGGCGGCGGGCGGTCGTGTCGCGGGTACGGTCGAGCTGCATACGGACCGCAACACGGGCGATCCCAATCCGAAGGTCCATTTTCGGCTGACGGTCTCGGGGCGTGGCGTCGATCTTCTGTCGTTGGTTCCCCGTGACCGGACGTTGACGCTGGAATGAGTCCGTTCGGCGGTCCGCGGAAGACGGCGTAGTCTTGTCGATTCAGTAATAATGGGAGTACTATGAAAAAGATGAATATGGTCATCGCCCAGTCGGGCGGCCCCTCGATGGTCATCAACCAGTCGCTCGTCGGAGCGGTCCTCGAAGCGCGCAAGAGCCCTGCGATCGGCAAGATCCTCGGCGCGAGGCACGGCATTCTCGGCATTCTCGGCGATGATTACATCGATCTTCGGAAGCCGTCGGCGAAGAAGCTCGAGGCGATTGCCGAGACGCCGTCGTCCGCCCTCGGCAGCTGCCGCAAGAAGCCGAATGCGGATGACTGCAAGGCGATTTTCGAGCAGTTCCGCAAGCTGGATGTCGGTTACTTCTTCTATATCGGCGGCAACGATTCGGCGGATGCTGCGCGCATCGTCGCCGAGGAGGCCGAGAAGGCGAACTATCCGCTCGTCGTCTACCACATCCCGAAGACAATCGACAACGACCTTCGCAGCTGCGACCATACGCCGGGCTTCGGTTCCGCGGCGCGTTTCGTCGCGAGTGCGATCCGCGGCGACGACCTGGACAACCGTGCGCTCGGCGGTGTGAAGATCGACATCATCATGGGACGCGACGCGGGCTTCCTGACGGCGGCCTCCGCCCTCGCCCGTACGCGCGAGGATGACGGTCCGCACCTCATCTATCTCCCCGAGGTCTCGTTCTCGGAGGAGAAGTTCATCAAGGACGTCAAGGCGGCGATGAAGAAGTACGGACGCTGCGTGTGCGCGATTTCCGAGGGCATCCGCGGCAAGGACGGCATTCCGATGGGCGCGAAGCTTGGCTCCGGTGAGACGGACAGCCACGGCAACGTCCAGATGTCTGGTACGGGCGCCCTGGGCGATGCGCTGGCGACGGTCCTGAAGACGAAGGCCGAGATCAAGCGCGTGCGTGCCGATACGTTCGGCTACCTGCAGCGTTCCTTCCCCGGCATCGCCTCGAAGGTCGACCAGGCCGAGGGACGCGCCGCGGGCGCGGCGGCCGTGAAGGCGGCGCTCAAGGGCAAGCTCACGAAGGGCACGATCGCGATCGTCCGCAAGCCGGGCAAGAAGTACAAGGTCGCGTTTGAGCCAGTCGCGATTCAGAATGCGGCGAAGTACACGCGGTCCGTCCCGAAGGAGTACATCGCGAAGAACGGTCACGACGTGACGCCGGCCTTCCTTGCCTATGCTGCTCCGATCGTCGGAGAGCTCCCCAAGTGCGAGATTTTCTGATATAATCGCGACATGATCGAATTCTCCAAGAGTCAGGGAAAGACGATTGCAACGGGTCTGACGATCATGGCTCTGGCCGTGGTCGTCGCCTTCGTCTGCTTCGTCGGGTGGATGGCGGCAAAGGTCTTGTCCTTCGTTTCGCCTGCTATCACGCCCGTCATCGCTGGGTTGTTCCTCTCCATGTTCTTCAAGCCCTATTACGATTGGTGGCTGCAGACGGTGAGGAATCCTTCCGCGGCGGTGGCCCTGATGATGGTCTCGGTCCTGGTGCCGTTGGCGATCCTGCTCTGGAACTTCGGCTCGTTGGTGACGGATCAGACGGCGAGTCTCATTGAACAGGCCCCCGGCCTGTTCTCGAAGGGGGTGACCTGGTTCAATGCGACTTTCCCCAAGATATCGTCGCTGTTCGTCAAGCTGGGCGTATCCTGGCAGGATGTGATAGACCAGGTCTACGCTGCGTTTGCGCCTGGCAAACTGGCGGGAGGTCTTCTCGACTGCGTGATGAGCGTCTTCAGCTGGTTGATCGCGGTGATCTTCTTCCTGTACTTTCTGACGCGTCCGACCATGAGCGGCGAGGATTACGTGAAGGAGATGCCGTTCCTCAAGCCGGAAACGAAGACCTTCGTGGCGAATCAGATCAACGCCTTCTTGGACATCGT